>SLIS01000318.1 GCA_007135505.1 Halovivax sp. | reverse complement strand
GCAGGTGGTCGATGCCGATTGCGCCGCGGAATTCGTCGGCATCCTTGACGACGACAAAGCCGGGTTCGTCGGTCGCCGCTATCGATTTTCCCACCACCTCCACGTTGTGGGTGGAAAACTGTTCCGCCAGTTCCGACACGGCGGCGTCGTCGCTGGTGTACACTTCGAGGGTCTTCTCCTGCGCTTCGATCTCCGCGAACGTGTCCCTGAGTGAGTCCATCGCTGCCGTTCAGTTGTCGATTCCCAGCATCGAGTTGACGGCCGGGTAGGCTGCTGCGCGCTTGATTCGCCGGTCGTCGACGTCGAAGTCGATGTAGTCGAGCGCGTCGAGCCGGGGCAGCGTCGCGTGGTAGAGGTGGATCCGGACGCGCTCGTGGTCGTCGGGGGTCGCGACCGTCTCCGTGACCATGGCTTCGAACCCGGTGACGAAGTCGGCGATCTCCGCAAGCGTCGTGCTCGGCTGGTGGGCGAGGTAGTACAGAGAGTATCGCCCGTACCTGCTGGAGAGCACGGTCGCGATTCCGTCGAACTGTGGGTCGTGCTCCAGCGCCTGCAGGGCCGGCAGCGATGTCTCGAACCGATTCCACTCCATCGGGTATATTATGTCATCTGGAAATAAATAACCAACCCCGATCGGTAGGATGTCGGGCATCGTCTCGTACGTCCTCCGCGACAAATCGATGGCAGACATGTCCAGACGCCAGAATCTCAATCTGCTCTCACGACAAATTAATACTCGGGCAGTTCTCATCGGACCTACGAGGTGGATCGTGTGTGACGATAGCACGCTACGAAAACGGAACGCGCGTCATCGAGCGCTGGAACCGCGTCTTCAGCGCCTGCTCGGCGGAACCTCGCCGACAGATCGTCGTTAGTCTCCTGGACCAACCGGCGGACAACGCCGTCGCTCTTCCTGAGAGTTCGATCAACCCGAACGTCGTCCCCGACCCGGAGGCGCAACGTCGGGAGTTGATCCACAAGCATCTGCCGAAGCTCGCGGACATGGAGTACGTCGAGTGGGACACCGACCCGTTCGTCGCCCGGCGTGGCCCGCGCTTCGACGAGGTGGCTGTCGTTTTCGAGGCGCTGCACTCGTACGCGGACGACGTCCCCGACCCGCTCGTCTTCGGCTGTCAGCGTCTGGAAGCCGAGCGCCAGGACGTACAGTGTGACTGAGTCGGGTGGTGTACCGTTCGCGCGTTCGGTCCACCTCCGAAAGCAAGTGACGGCGCAGTCTTCGATCCGTGCTTTCGCGTTTTCGTCCACTCCGAATTCAGTAATCAGCCGATAGCTCGCGGCAGTTGGTAGAACGGCCGCACGCTCTACACCTGCACGGGGCACGCACAGACTGATCCCACTGTTCGTGGCACCCGGTACGCGGCTTCCAAATCCGATGCGGGCTGTCGGATCGGTCTCGGGCGTTGACAATCGTATCGCGTCCGCCCGAAAGTATATCGGTTTACATACATGACCGGACGTATGACCGGAGCGACGGTGACCTTCCATTTCGCCGACGCCGAGGCCGAGGAACGATTTATCGAGGGATACCTTCACGATGCGTGGGATCGATTCGCGGCGAGTGACTACTGGGACCACGGCTGGTTCTGGCCGTACGGCCAGATCGCGGCGTACGATTGTGGGCCGGACGGTGGTCTCGTCCGATTCGTTTTCGAGGGCGATCTCGACGCCCTCGTCGCTGCGGAGCGAGATCGGTGGGACTCGATTTCGGGCCTGGATCGCTGGGAATCGAAGCGATACGACGACTCCGACGCGGTGGCAACACCGTTCGAGAGTCTCCTCGCACAACAGCAGGATGCCAAGGGACCGATCGGTGGCGATCGGGAGTATCGGTACAAGGCGCTAACGGCACGACTGGCACTCGCCTATCGCGCCGAATTCGAGGAACCCCTTCCCGCTGCACCCGGACGGAGCGACGCCAACCCTGGCGGCATCGGCATGTGGTCGATGGTCCACTCGGTGTACGTGCAGTGTGGCTACGACTGGTACGACGAAACCGACGCGTGCGTCCGGGCACTGCAAAACAGGCTCAAATCACTCGCAGCGTACCGCGGTGGGGATGCTGCGCGGGACGAATACGAGCGGATTCGGCAAGCGTGGGTGGCGTTCGAAGCCGAACTGGACGACTGGCTTGCAGAGCAGCAAACCGGCGAGGCGGCAGAACCCTGACGGCCCATCGACCGGAGTAACTGTCCCAACGTGTGTCGGTTCGTGCGGTGACCGGGTCAGGTACCGGAAGCGTTTAGCACAGCAGGTCGACCCGGATCCGTCCCGTCGAAACGCTCGGTCACCACGGCAGAAAAGGAAGCGCGATCCCGCCACCACACTCGATGATCTGGGGAGAACCTCAGAGTTCGACGTCGATCTCGGCCCGATCGGCGAGGACGATCGTGTCGCCGTCTTCCAGCCTCACCTCGTCGCCGTTCAGGTCTTCGCCGTTCAGCGCCGTGCCGTTTCGACCCGTGTCGGTGACGTAGACGCCGTCGTCCTTCGCGGCGAACTCGAGATGCTCCCCGGAGACGTACGTCACCGAGTTGGGGCCGCCACACGCGTTCTTCAGGGCGCCGAGCCAGTCCGCTTCCTGCCGACCGAACGTGTCGCCGTCGCCGAACGTGTATCGCTCGCCGTCGACGACCAGCGTGACCTCGTCCGGCACCTCGCCGACGACGCCGTCGTCGACTCGGGTGGCGTCGGCTCCCTCGTTCACGACGACCTGGGGCTCCTCGGCGCCATCGGATTGGCCGTTCGAATCGGTCGAGTCGTCCGTTTTGGCTGCGGT
>SLIS01000048.1 GCA_007135505.1 Halovivax sp. | reverse complement strand
TCGCCGACCAGGTCGGGGCGCTCGGTCGCACGCCGCAGAATCCCGGTTAGCGTTCGGATCTCCCGGCCAGTCGGATCGGCCCGACCGAGGAGGCGTCGAAACATTCGGGTGGCCTTCGAGCGTTTCCCCTCGGGGTGATTGATGGTAGCGAGTAGGTCTTCCCAGTTCTCGTAGCAGCGTTCGAGGAGCGGTTCCGGCGCACGCGTGCGTTCTACGTCGGGAAGTTGTGAGGAGGGCAGTGCGAGGTCGCGGAGCTCGTAGAGGATAGCGGTCGCTGCCTGCCCGAGGTTCAAGACCGGGTACTCGGGATTGGCTGGGATCGCACAGATTTCGTCGAAACGCGCTAGTTCCTCGTTCGTCAGTCCGATCCGTTCGCGCCCGAAGACGAGCACCGTCGGTGCGTCGACCGTGGGGAGCCGATCTGCGAGTTCGCCCGGCGTCGAAAACGGGTACCGGACGTGGCTGTCGTCGGTCTCGTTGGGAATGGCCGTACAGCCGATCGTGTGATAGTGATCGACGAGGGAGTCGAACGTCACCTCCCTGGCGTTCGGGAGCACGTCCTCGCGCGCCTGACCCGCGTAGCCGTAGGCTTCGCCGTCCGGATCGAGAACTGGCGGGTCGACGAGAATGAGCTCGTCGAACCCGAAGTTCTTCATCGAACGGGCGATCGTTCCGACGTTGCCCGGCGTCTGGGCGTCGACGACGGCTATCGCCGGTGGATCGCGGCTCCTGGGATTGCCGGCCGTCCCCTCGCCTTCCGCCGTCCGGTTCGGCCCATTCTGGCCGGTCACGCTCGCCACCTCGCTACACGTTGCGGTCGTCGTGTTCGGAGCCGGCATCGGATCGCCCTCACGACGGTACCGATCGACGTTTCCGACTGGTCCATAGGTGCGTATGTGGATGCGAGAGGCATAAGGGACACCGTCGGCGGCCGGTCGGTGGCATCACTTGTGGACGGCGACCGCCCGAAATCGCGGTTCCTATCAGGCTCCGATTCGCAGAGCGGGTATGCAAACCGTGGACGCGGCCGGACTCGGAATCGGGGACGGCCACCCGCCCCGGATTATGGGGGTGTTGAACGTCAGCGAGGAGTCGCCGTACGATCCGAGCGTCTACGACGATCCCGCGGCTGCTGCGGCCTACGTAGATCAGGAGCTGATCGACGACGGTGCCGATATCGTCGACATCGGGCTCGAGTCCGCGAACAAACGCTTCGAGGTGCTCTCGGCCGACGAGGAACTGGACCGTCTCGACGTCGCGGTCGAGACGATCGAACGCGTCTCCGGCGACGCCGTCTTCTCGATCGAAACCCGGTACGGTTCGGTAGCCGACGAAGCGCTTTCGCGTGGCTTCGACATGGTGAACGACATCTGTGGCTTTGCCGACCCGATGATGCCGGACGTCTGTGCAGCTCACGACGCGGCCGTCGTGAAGATGGCGAGTCCACCGGACGTCACGCGCCCCGGCGCCGTTTCGGACGTCGACTGGGCCGAACGAAAGTCGCCGGAGTGGGCAGCAGAGGCCGATTACGTCGACCGGCTCCTCGCGGCGCTCACCGACTCGCCCCTGACTGACAAGACGATCGTCGATCCCGCCTTCGGCGGCTGGAGCGAGCGCAAGACGCTGGCTCACGACAGGGAGACGTTCGAGCGACTCGAGGCGTTTCGCGACCTGGGCCATCCGGTCCTCGTCTCGATCAATCGGAAGAACTTCCTGGGCGACCTGGTGGGACGGGAGACCGAGGAGCGACTACCTGCGAGCCTCGCTGGAACGGCACTCGCAGTCTATCGCGGTGCGGACGTGATCAGGACTCACGACGTAGCGGCGACGCGGGATGCGGCGCTGGTGGGGGACGCGTTCGGTCGGGTCCGCGAGTGAGCCGTAACGTAATCGAACCAGACTGTCCGTGTGAAATGGGAACATGTTTGGGACTGTCATCTCGACGGGAAATGAAGGGAAAACTTATACCGGAGGCATCTGAAGGACCGGATGGAAGCCGGGATCCCTCTCGGGTAGGGGTACTTTGGAGGCGGAGCCCGGCCCACGACATTCAATTATTGTGGCCGCTACGTACGAAGCGACAGCTATGAACATCGATTGGGCGGAGTGGGAACCGGTCTACGAGTCGATCCGTGCCGACTTCGGATACGATCGGGCGGCAGACGAGCGGGCGCGCGACCGGTTGGCGCAACTCACGATACCGTTCGACCGTGCCCGCGGGACGATTCCGGGTGCGGGAGCCGTCGCGATCGCGGGGGCTGGCCCCTCTCTCACCGACGACGCCTCGCTCGAACGGACGGCGGCGGCCACCGCCGTCGTCGCCGCCTCGACAGCGGCCGATCGGCTGCGCGAACACGATATCGCGGTCGACTGGCTGGTGACGGACCTGGATAAGAACCCGGAAACCGTTCGCCGACTCTCCGAGGCGGGAACGCCCGTCGCCGTACACGCACACGGTGACAACGTCGACCTCGTCGAGTCGGTCGTTCCGCGGTGTGAACCCGGCTCGATCCTCCCGACGACGCAGGTACAACCGGCGGGCCACGTGGTCAACGTGGGTGGTTTCACGGATGGCGATCGAGCTGCGTTTCTGGCCGACGCGCTCGGCGCGGCGTCGCTCACGTTCGTCGGCTGGGACTTCGACGACACGTCAGTCGACCGAACGAAAGCGCGAAAACTCCAGTGGGCCGAACGGCTGCTGTATTGGCTCGAACGTCGGCGTGGAGAGCGATTTTCCGTCCTGGACGGCCGACGGCGCGTGATCGACACCAGCCCTTTACCCGTCGAGTGATACCGATCC
>SLIS01000361.1 GCA_007135505.1 Halovivax sp. | reverse complement strand
GACGGTGTTCGTCGACGATCCGTTCGCCTGAGTGGCGGTTGGTGTCGCGACTGAACGGGCTGAGGCATGTGGATAGATTATCGGTGCTCCGTTGGTTGCACGCCGCCCGAACCTACCTGACGTACGTGAGCGACGAACTCGGCGTCCCCATCTACGCCGTCGGGGTCGGGCCGGGTCGCGAAGAGACGGTCGTCCTGACGGACCCGTTCGACGAGTGAGGATCCCGCCTCAGGCGATCGGATAGAGCAACTGCCGTTGCTCGTCGATCATATACAGTTTTCCGTCGTAGTAGATGGGTTGGATGTTGATGTCGAAGTGGGTGTTCAACGTTTCCGGCTCCAGCTCGAGCGTGTACGGCGACGGCATGAGGTGCTTGCCGGTGTCGTGTTCGCTCATCCAGTGAGTGCCGACGGGATCGACGGGAAACGGGACGACTGTACACGTCACGTCCCCGTCCGCGTTCGTCGTCAGCGCCTGAATCGGCGTCGGCCGCCACTTCGAGATAAAGCGGTAGCTGCCGTCGCCGACCGTCTCGACGTCCCGGTCGACCTCGAGCGTGCCACACTGGACTGCGGTCGCGATACTCTGTCCGTGAAGGAAGAGTTCGCCGATCCGAGACTCGCTGTCGAGTCCGTCCTCCCCGTGGCGCGCGACGGTCGTGACACTGCCTCGCTCGACGAACCGCGTTGCGACGTCGCTCGAACCCGGACCGTCCAGCAGGACGACCGGCACGTTGACCGACGAGACGGCTTGGGTGGTGAGCGTCCCATCTACGCAGGCGAGGCCGCCGTCACACGAGCCGACGTAGTGCAAGAAGTCGACGCCGTCCTCGAGAGTCGCCTCGAGTTGGTCTCGGGTCGGTTCGAGCAGGGAGTCGACGATCGGCGAGACGTACTCGTCACGACGGGCGTACGCCGCTGCGATCCCCTCGACGCGTTCGGCCGCGACGGACGGCCCGCCGACGACCACAACGGAGACGAGTTCGCGGTCTCGTGTCAGATACGACAGTCGGTTTTCGTAGGCGACCGGCAGCGTCCGGACCGTATTCGGGTCTCGGGGCTCTCCCACGGTTCCGTGGATCCCCTGACAGGCTCGTAACCGATCGGCCGTCGACGACGGGGGCGAGGCGTCGGCGTTCGACCGGGAGTCGTCGGACTCTGAAGGGACGTCGATCGCTGCCAGGTCGTGCAAGACGTGCGCCAGCACGGACGCGTTCGCGGGCTCCGGCTCGATCGACATGCGATAGGGCCAGGCTGGTAACACGGGGTCGACGACGTCGGACGGAAACGCGAGGTAGTTCGTCACCCGGGTTTCGATCGGCTCGTCGACGAAGCGATCGAGTTCGAGACCGGCTTCGACGAGGCGGTCGGACGCTTCGAGTCCCGGATCATCCGGACCGCTCCACGACACCATCAGGTCGAGGAAGAAGGATCGTTCGAGCACCGACCGCACCGATTCACCGAAGGAATCGCCGTCTGTGAGTTCGTACTCCAGTTGCCCCATCTCACCACGAAGAACCGGGGTCGCTCCGCGCTCCGGACGGACGCGTGTGCCGAGGAAGTACGCGAGGGGGGCCGCGGTGAAAATCGATCCCAGATCGTCCGGAACGACGAGTTCCAGCCCCGTCTCGGGTGTGGCCGCGACGACGTCGTCCGGAATCTCCGTCGTCGAGCCGGTGGTCAGGAGTGGCGGATAGCCGCGAAAGTGTCGGTGAACCCGGTCCGGTCCGATCGTTCGGTGTGCCGAACACAGGTGGCTGACACCCGTCGCGATACCCTCCGTGGTCGGTGCCACCGTCAACTGCGTCCGCGGAACCTCGACTGTCGACTTGAACCCGAGCGTGACCGGCGTCGGGTGCGGAAACGAAATCGACAGCGTCCCGAAGGGCCGGTGTCGAATCGTCGCCTCGCCGTCGAACCGAATCCGAATGAACAGGTCGCTGTCGAACTGGCCGTAGTACGAACCGTCCGATAGGGTGTACGAGACGTCGTCATTGTAGCTGACGTTCAGCATGTCGTCGCCGAAGGCGCCGTCAGCCGGAACCGCTCCGCCCTCTAGTTGTTCGATCCTGAAGACGTTCTGGAGGTCGTACCGGATTTCGGAGACGCGTCCGACGACGGTCTCGTCGATCGGTTCTTCGAACGCGTGGGGATCCGAGAGCGAATCCCAGCCGGTGAGTTCGAAGGTGGCGACGTTGCCGGCGACGTCGGTACACTCGAGCGTGGTGCCGGTCACCGTCGTCTCCAGCAGGCTACGCTCGTCGTCGGCGAATCCGGCTCGTTCGAACCACTCGTCACTCACGGAACTCACCTCCGGAAGCCGTCGACTCCGGACCTTCGGCCGCCCCCGTTTCGACCTCGAAACGCGTCCCGCCGGCCTCGCTCTCGGTCACCGAGATGGTCCAGCCGTGGGCGGTCGTAACCTGCTCGACGATGGCCAGTCCGAGTCCCGTGTTGCCCGGCGTCGTCGTGAATCCCGACTCGAAGGCCCGTTCGCGATCGGCCGTCGGGATCCCTGGACCGTCGTCACTGACGGCGAATCCATCGGGCGTCGCCGTCACTGTCACGGTGACCTCTGGACCCGCGTGTTCGATGGCGTTCCGAAAGAGGTTCTCGAACAATTGGAGCAGTCGACTCGGGTCACCCTCGACGATGTCGGTTCGCTCGACCGACAGCGTCGCCGTCGGTGTCGAGACGTGGTCCCAGGCCTCCCGGACGACCGTACCGAGATGGACCGGCTGGCGGTCCTCGACGTCCGCACCGTCTCGCGCCAGCGAGAGGACGTCGTCGATGAGCCGTTCCATCCGCCGATGGGCCCGCCCGATCGCCTCGAGTTCCTCGCTCTCGTGGGTCTCTTTTGCCAGTTCCAGGTAGCCCGAGGCGACGTTGAGCGGATTCCGGAGGTCGTGGCTCACCATGCTCGCGAACTGATCGAGTCGCTCGTTCTTTCGCTCCAGTTCCTGCTCGCGCGCTTTCAACGTCGTCAGGTCGGTGTAAATTAGATAGCCCCTGACCGAATCGTCGTCCGTTCGCATCGGAACGTTTCGGAGGAGAAACGGGCGCTCGCCGTCCTCGGTCTCTCGAACGACCTCGACGTCGGTCCGCCGGTCGGCCTCGGCGAGCTGTTCGGGGCGGTCTCGGTCCTCACCGGCCGGCACCAGCGTCGAAACCGGCTTGCCAACGACGGTTTCGCCGTGGATTCCAAACGTCCCGACGAACGACGAGTTGACGGCTTCGACGATCTGCTGACCGCCCTCCAGCCGATACGCGAGCGCCGCGTCGGGAATGTTCTCGAACAGGGCGGCGAACTGATCTCGCTCCCGGCCGAGCGCCCGTTCGTACCGGATTCGTCCGAGCGAGTTCGTGACGGTGGCGACGAGGAGTTCAGCCAACTCAGCGTCGGTCTGCGTGAAGGCGCCGGTCGACGTCGCGTGAAACTGGAGGACGCCGCTGTCCGTGAACGGGACCGAAAGGAGTGATCGGTACCGGTCCGCCGACGGCTGTGCGAGCTCGTCCGTCCGAACGTCGTCGACGCGTATCGTTTCACCGGTACTGACGGTTGCTCCGGCGATCCCGTCGGTGGCCGCGAGCGGGGCCCCGGGAACGAGCTGCGTGGCGTAGGCCGCTTTCGGCGAAAAGACGCCGTCTTCGACGATACAGACGATCGCGGCGTCGAAGTCGATCACTCGGTCGGCTGCAGCCACCGTGAACTCGTAGAGTTCGTCGACGGTGTCACAGGACTCGAGATCGGACGCAATCTCGCCGAGTCGCATGACCCGGTCGGTCAGCTGGCTCCGAGACATGGCCCTCCAGATGCATCGGCTGAAACGGCAACCGCCATATACGGCTACAGTACTCGACGTTCCTAATAAAGTCCACTGGTGGGTTCGAAGGCGACTGGCTCCCCGCTGACCGAGGCGATGGTCGATTTCACCGCCGACGTGCCGCCCAGCTCGCCGACGGAGTCCGTGCCTGGCGTGGGGTGTTCAACGAACATCGCCGTCCTCGCCGATACCGTCGAGACGATTTCGCGGCCAACGTTCCCGAAACCTTTTGCCGTATGCGCACTCCCTGACGAGTATGAAGGAGTCGCTCCTGGACATCCTCTGCTGTCCGATGGACAAGCACGACCTCGAACTGGAGGACGCGACCGGCGAGGACGAGATCGAATCCGGCACGCTGGTCTGTACCGAGTGCGGCGAACGCTATCCGATCGAGGACAGCATTCCGAACCTCCTGCCTCCGGATATGCGTGACGAGACGCCAGCCTGAGGTGTCACCGTGCCCGCCGACTCGATCGCGATCCACGTCAACCGGGAAGATAACGGCGACATCGACGTAACGCCACCCGCCATCGAGACCGACCGGTCATTCGATCTCGAGGTGGCGAACCACGGCGAGCCGGTACACCTCCACGCCCGTGCCAGTGACGACATCGCCGACGTGGTGCGGATACGGGAGTCGAACCCGTACGTCGAATCGGACGGCTGGACCGTGGTTCCGGTCGTGGTCGACGGGCACACCGGACCGCGGTCGGGCACGATCGAACTGGCGACACGTTTCGGCGCGAACAGTGCGACGGTCGACGTCACGCTCACCGGCGGGGTTGGCCCGGAACAACGCGTGGACGTCGACGAACGGCTGGCGAAACCACCGGCACGAGAACTCGACGACGCAACCGATATGACGGATCCGTCCGCCGTCCCGGTCGAGACTCTCGGTCTGATCGGACTCGCCGGGCTGGCACTGCTCGTCGCCCTGGCCGCGACCGTCCTCGTGGGTGGCCCGTACGCGTTTTTCGGCGTCGCGATCGTTCTGGCCGGTATCCTCGTTGCGGGCTACCTCCTCGTCGACGAATCGGCGTGACGTGAACGCTCGTCGGAAGAAACGTACCCAAACGATTCGACGAGCGACTCGATCGGGCGAGCGGCGGCTCGACCGCGGTTGTCGCGCCAGCCGACGGGTCATCACTCCCCGTCGGACGTCGTCTCACCGTCGCCTGCCGCCGTGACCGGTAACGCCCCGGTTTCGTCGAATCGCTTGGCTCTGAGATATCGTGCGCGGTAGCGGTTCGCTCCCTCGTTCAGGTCGGCTTCACGGATCTCGTCGACCCGGCCGTCGGCGACGGCGTCGACCAGCTCGCTCAGCTGGTTCAGCTCGCTCGTCGTCAGTTCGAGTGTGACCCGTTTGTCCGATTCGGACTCGGCGATGGCCCACTTGCGGGCCGCCGAGATGACGAGCGAACAGGGTTCTCGACACGGAAACTGGCCGTCGCCGCCGTCGACCGAGAGCGCGTCGGCCTCGGAGTACCCCCACTCGCGACGGCGGAGACACTGTGAGTCGACACAACAGGCTTCGGCCATCCACTCGACCGCCTCCCGCGGCAGCTCGTCTACGACGTCGTAGATGCCGGTCTGGCGTTCGGCCGTCTCGATCCAGTGATCGACGTCGAGTTCGCCGCGGCGTTCCCGGTCCCAGTTGGGGATCGTCGCCGGGTAGAAGAAATCGACGGTCGAAACCAGCGCCCCCGGTTCGAGGCCGACGAATTGCCATCCGTCGACGAGCGTGGGAGCCGTCGACAGCGGGCGGTAGCGGCCCTTCGCGTCCTCGGTCGCGAGTTCGCGGGCCGCTCGCGGATCCGCGAACGTCGTAAGCGAGGACGGCTCCGCCTCCCGGTCGTCGACGTGACGGCAGTCGTAGATTCGCTCGCCTGGGTCGCCGTCCGAGTCGAGGCGTGCCGTGAGCAGCAGCTGGCCCCACTCCCGCTCGATTCCCGCGGCGAGTGCGTCGTAGCGGTCGGCGACGGACTCGATCGGGTCGGCGCTTCCGGCCAGCGTATTCGGCGGCGACGATCGCGCTCCGTCGGCCGCTTCCCCAGGCGGGGCGCGTTCACACCACCTGAGGAACGCTCGATTGGCCGTCGGATCGACGCGGTGGGTCCAGTGGTACCAGTTCGAGACGTAGATCGCGAGCGGGTCATCCAGCGCGGTGGTCGGGGCGTCGAGTGCCTCGGACAGTCGGTCGCGCAGGGCCGACCTGTCCAGCTCGAGTGGCTCGGTCGCCGGGGTTGATAGACGGAACGACCCGTTCGTTCGCTCGACGACTAGACCGTCCATCGAGACGCCGTCCGCGGCGGCCGAGACGAGCGCGTCGACCACCGGCGCGTGCTCAGACACGACGCTCACCCGCCTGCGGCGATTCGGCCGACGCGTCGCCGGCGGTCCGGGACGGTGCGTGCTCGCGCTCCAGCCCGGCCCGCACCCGCTCGCGTGCGTCGCCGACGTCAGCGCCCGCTTCGCTCGCTCGCTCGAGCAGAACTTCGGCCATCAATCCTTCCGTGCCGACGGCGCCGGCGTACCAGATTCGGTGGCCGTCGACCGTCGCGGGGACCTCCCACCCCTGCCGGTAATCCTCGGTTAGACCCACGTCCTCGGGGATGTCCTCCTGAGTGTGATAGCCGTCCGCGACGAAGAGGGGTACGACGACGACGTCCTCGCTCTCGAAGAAGTCAGTCACGTCGTCGACTTCCGGTTCCTCGTCCATGAAGACGGCCTTCACCTCGTCGAAGCGCTCACGGTCGCGAATGCGTTCGGTGTGGTACTCGATCGCCTTCGCTGAGTTCTCGTTGCGTTCGGTTCCGTGACCGACGACCGCGAGGCCGACCCCCTCGCCGACGTCCGGATCACCGGTGACGCGCTCTGCGCGCTCGACGATGACGTCGGTCATCGCGTCGTCGGTGCCGACTGGTCCACAGTAGTGAACCGTCTTCTCGACGTCGCCCGCCGGCAGCGTCACCTGCGTCGCACTCGTTCCGTCGGAGTCCCAGCACGAAGGGTCCCAGCCCTCGAGACGTAGCTCCCGCGGAATCACCTGCTCGGTGAAGTAGCCCTCGCTGATGAACAGCGGGACGACGTACACCTCGTCGGACTCGAGAGTCCGAAGGACCTCACGGAAGTGCGGTTCTTCCTTCCAGAACGCCTCGCGAACCTCGTCGAACGCACCCGTCTCGCGGATCCTGTCCGCGTGGGCGTACGTCGGATCCGAGGCGTTCGGATTCAGGTGCGACCCGTGCGCGGCGACGACGAGCGCTTGCATGATTCGGCGTTGGAACGGCGGGCGTAAATCGACTTCGCTGTGAAATACTCGTGATTGGTCGATCGCGACCGATGCGGTTCAGTCGCCGAATACCGTTCGATCGACAGTCAACGCGGTCGATTTCCGTCCAGATTTCGCCGCGATACCACCAGTACCCACCCGCAGGTTCCCAGACGGTGGGAATCGGCGAAATGGAGATTCTGGTCGGCCCCCGACGACACCATGATGGCGATTGCTGAGACACTCAACGGAGAGTCACTGACCGGCAAACAGGCAGCCCTCATCTTCTTCGGATGGCTCGGGCTCGTCCTCGTCGCCGGGATAGCGCTCGTCCTGAGCCTGCCGTCGTGAATCGACGCCGAACCACCGACGATGCGATTACCGCCCCACCATGACGGACGTTCCAGCTCGACTCCGGGACTTCGACATCGATCGAACCGACGAGATCGTCCGTCGCCACCTCGCTGACGCGTATCTGGATCACCCGACTCGCGGAACGTACTGCAAGTCGAGGGTCCTCTACGAGGACGTCCAGGACGACATCGACGATCGGTTCTCCCTCGAACTCTTCGGTCTGTTCTGTCAGAGTCGCCCGTACCTGGAGAAGTGGTCGCGCGGGTACGGCGGCTCGTACCGGTACCGAATCCTGCCGTCCGAACTCGGCGAGTGACCGCCAGCAGGCCGGGATCGGACCGATCACCACCTACCATTATACCGCTCGCAGCCCGGCTGACAAACGATGACCGAACTAGATCTCGTCGTCGATCCGTCGGCTCACGATCGGCCCCAGTCGATAGCCGAGCGGGCCGTCACGGCCGAGGAACTCGGATTCAGCCACGTCACGATGGGTGAGACGACCGGCTGGAACATCGTCCCGGCGCATTCGCTCGTCGCCGATCGCACGACCGAGGTCGGCCTCTCGACGGCCGTCCTTTCGCCGTACGGCCGCTCGCCGGCGCTGCTCGCCCAGACCGCACTCACCATGCAGGACGTCTCCGACGGCCGATTCCGACTCGGACTGGGTCCGAGTTCCCCGGCGATCACCGAGCGCTGGCACGGTGCGTCGTTCGACCGGCCGCTCCGGCGGCTGCGAGAGACGGTCGAGATCGTCAGGACGATCGCCGAGTCGGGCTCGTCCGCCTACGACGGCGAGGTGTTCCAGCTCGACGGCCTCGGGTACGAGCGCGACGAGTCGGCGTCCGCGCCACCGATCGACCTGGCGACGCTCGGCCCGACCGCGACGGAACTCGCCGGCCGATTCGGTGACGGCTGGATGCCACAGCTGTTCAGCCGGAACGGGCTCGAGACGCGACTGGCCGACCTCCGCCGGGGCGCAGCCCTCGGCGATCGAACGATCGACGACGTCCGGGTCGCCCCCATCGTCCGCTGCGTGGTCGCCGACGAGCGCGACCGGGCCCGGTCGCTCGCGCGCTCGGCGGTCGCCTTCATGCTCGGCGCGTACGGTCCCTACTACGGCGACTCGGTCGCCGAACAGGGCTACCCGGACGTCGTCGAGGCGATCAGAGCGGCCTGGGCCGACCGGGACACCGATGCGATGGCCGCGGCGCTGCCCGACTCGGTGCTCGACGAACTCGCCGCGGTCGGGACGCCAATGGAGGTTCGCGAGTGGCTCGCCGACTACGCGAGCCTCGACGGCATCGACGCGATCCAGGTCGCGTTCGTCCGCGGAATGGACGAAACCGACCGTGAGGCGACGATGGAGGCGGTTGCCGAACTGACCGCGTAGCGTGGCCGGTTTCGAACGAGCCCCTGATCGGGCCCGGATGCCGACTCAGTCCGCGAAGCGAACGGTGACGTCCCGCGTACTCGCTTCCCACTCCTCGGCCGAGACGGTGTAGCGGTTGACGTCGCCAACCTCGCCGCCGTAGGTCAGCCAGTTGCGAAGGGTGCCCTCCTCGCTGCCACCGTGGGCCTCGACGTACGTCCGAATCGCCCGGTTCGACTTCTCGTTGTCGACGTGAGCGGTGACCGCGACGAGGTCGAGGTCCAGCCGCTCGAACGCCAGTTCCATCATGGCCGCCGCCCGTTCGCCGGAGTAGCCGCGGCCCCAGAACGGCTTCAGGAGCCAGGTGCCGGTCGTCACCGTCTTCCGTTCCCACTCGACGGCGAAGCCAGCGACCCCGGCGAACTGCCCGGCCCCGTCCTCGCCTTCGCGTGGGCGGACGACGTAGGTCGCGCCCTCGGCGTTCTCGTACTGCTCGTCGACGTGCTCGACGAATTCCAGGGTGTCCTTCGGCGTTTCGTGGGGTTCCCAGGTGAGGTAGCGCGTCACTTCCTCGAGGTCGGGACTGTTTCCCGCCGCCTCGTAGAACTCGAAGAGGTCGACGGTGTCGGGGTGTACCAGTTCCAGCCGGAGCCGGTCCGTTTCGATCGTCCCCGGGAACAGGTCGGTCATACGGTGTGGACTCGACCGAATCGACAAATGCATTCGGATCGGCCCAGCGGAACGCGCGAGACCGCACAACGCCTCGACACGTCCGTTCCGAGTGCGTCAAGTTGATAACGAAACCGCTCGTGCTATCGGTCAGTGACCGTGACTGACCCGGGAGTCGAACGGACGACGAGCTGGACGAGGGTCCGGCTATGACGGCGAGTGCTATCGCCGGGACGGCACCCGTCTCGCCGGCTGTCCTCGCCGGCGTCGAACTCGTCGACGTCCTCGCCTGGATCTCCATCGCCACGTTCGTCGCGGCGATCGTCCTCGAGTGGCGCGACGAGGTGACCGCCGCGCGGTACGTGGCCGCCGTGGCGAGCGCGCTGTTCGGCCTGTTCTGGCTGCTGATGGTGCCGTACTACTGGGTCGAGGCCCGGAGTCCGCTCCAGTCGATGCTCGCGCTGGCCGCCCTCCCGCTCTGTCTGTGGGCCGGCTACCTGCTCGTCCAGGGGCGGGACTCGCTGCTCGTCCTCGCACGCGCCGTCGCCGTCATGGGAATCGTCTACCTGCCCGCCGAGACGATCCCCGTCTTCCGGCAGTGGCTCATCGAGACGACGGCCTACCAGACCCACCTCGCGATGGACCTCGTGGCGACGAGTCCCGGCCTCGAAACGGGGCGAAACGGCTTCGAGAGCCGGTTCGCCTTCGATCCCGACGAGACGGCGACCGGGCGAACGACCTACATCATCCTCGCCTGTACCGGCCTCGGGAGCATGGCCATCTTCGGCGGGCTGATCGCGGCCGTCCGCGCTCCCCTGCGGCGAAAGCTGGTCGGCATCGCCGCCGCCGTTTCGATCATCTGGTTTCTCAACCTCGTGCGCAACGTCTTCATCGCCCTCGCGACGCCGCACGGCTGGTTCCAGCAGGGCCCGTTCGTCTACCTCGCGACGGAGTGGATGGGTGCCGTGCCGGAACGTACCTCGTTCCTGATCTCGCACAACGTGATCGCCCAGCCGCTGTCGATCGTGGCGCTGGTGTTCATCGCGTACGTCGTGATACGACTCGTCCCCGAAGTGCTCCGACCCCTCGAGGAGGTCCTGTTCGTTCTCACCGGCACCGAGTACGACCTCGCCGCGGCGCTCGGAACGGCGCCGGCCGGTCCCGAAACTGGGAAGGCCACGGCCGACTGACGGCCGGTGATGGGTCCCCCTCGTTCGCGCCCGCCGCTCTCGTTCGCCGAGCGCGCCGTCTACGTCCCCGCCGCCGAGACCCTCGTCCTCGCCGACCTCCACCTCGGCCGGGGCGAAGCCTCCGCCGTCGATGCCCCCATCGACGCGGCCGAGAACGTCGTCGACCGCCTCGAGGGGTTGCTCGAACGCTTCGAGCCAGCGACGGTGGTCGTCGCCGGCGACCTGCTTCACTCGTTCTCCTGGGTACCACGGGGCGTCCGCGAGGCGGTCGAACGGTTCGAAACCGCCGTCGACGGGGCCGGAAGCGACCTCGTCCTCACCAGGGGAAACCACGACACGATGGTCGAGGACGTGTTCG
>SLIS01000122.1 GCA_007135505.1 Halovivax sp. | reverse complement strand
GGCGGAGGCCGCTTGCCACACGCTCGCGGGTCGCGACGGCCGCTTGCAACCGCCCGTCACGCTCGCGAGCGTACTCGCGAAGCGATCGCCTACGTGGACGGGCCCACACGCAGGCGGAGCCTTCGCAGAAGAGCCCTGCGCGGACGATCTCGCCCACGCAGGCGAGTCTTCTCACACTGTACGATCGTCGTTTCGACCGCGTTCGTTCAACTCGGAGCCCCGAGCACGGCTATCTCGTACCGCTCCAGTTCCGCCGGATCCTCGAGGAGGACGACGGTGAACGACCAGTCGGTCCCGCCGTCGAGGTCTCCGGTTCGGGCGACGTACCGACCGAGCTGGGACCCGTCCGCGTCGAACACGCGAACGCGGACCTCGACGAGTTCGATCCGGTCGTCCCGATCGTTGGTGACGGTCCCCTGTACGGTCGCACCCTCGTAGCCGTCCTCGAGGACGAACTCGTGGTCGACGATCGCGAGGTCGGCTAGCGGTGAGACGCCCTCCCGTACGTCGGTTTCGGCGACCGCCTCGGCGGCGGCCAGCTCCTCGGGCGTGCGCGACTCGGCGTCGACGTCGGGTATTTCCCCGGTTTCGTAGGTGGCCGTTCTGTCACCCAGACACCCTACCAGTGCGATGGTTGTGAGGCCACTTACGGCGCCGAGAACCGACCGTCGCGTCCGGGGCGGGCCCGCCTGGGCCATACAGCCCCGACATCCGGAATGCATTTCAGTGTGGGCCCTGCCCCCGCCGGACGATGGTGCCTGGCCGGCGAGCGACCTGCGACCTTCGGCGCTCGGTTCCGTTCGCAACGCCGAGTCTTTTGCCGCTGATCGTCGTAATTGGCGCACTATGGCCGAGGAATCGGGATTCAGCGAAGACGTCGACGCGCTGGAGTCCTACGGGGCGACGCTCGACGACTACGCCGGCCCAGTGGGGCGGCTCCGGGAGTGGATCCTGCTCGGTGGTGATCGCCTCTACGTCGCGACACTGCTCTCGGTGGTCGTCTTCGTCGGTCTGCTCGTCCTCGATGCGATGGGTGCGATCTCGTTCGCCAACGACGATTCGATCACCCGGATGGCCGGGGGGATGATCGCCGGGACCTTCTCGCTCGTCACGCTCGTCGTCTCGATCAACCAGCTCATCCTCTCCCGGGAGTTTATTGCGGCAGGCGAGGCCGAGACCCAGCTCGACGGCGTCGAGTCGTTCCGCCAGGACATCGCCGACCTCGCCGGGGTGCCCGCGGCGCCGGCGTCACCGGCCCGGTTGCTCGAACTCCTGGCCGAGGCGATCTACGTCCGGGCCCACGAGCTGGGGGCCGCGGTCACCGATCACGAGGAGTCCGTCCGGGGGCCGATAGAACGCTACGCGGCCGGCGTCGCCTCGCACACGGATCGGGTCGACGAGCAGCTCGAAGAGACGTCGTTCGGAACGTTCGAGACGCTCTCCGTCGCGGTAAGTTTCGACGACGGCTGGTACCGGTACGCGGGCTTGCACCTCCGTGCCGAACATGGAAACGCCCTTTCCGAGGAGGCAGACGCCGTCCTCGAGGACTTGCTTGGGGGATTGCGGCTGTTCGCGATCGCACAGGAGCAGTTCAAGACGACCTACCTCCAGCGAGAACTCACTCGCTTCTCCCAGTTGACGATCTTCGCCGGCGTCCCGGCGATCCTCTCGGCCATTTTCATCGGTCTCCTCTACGCCGACCTCACCGGCCCGACCGTCTCCATCGCCGCCCTTCCGTTCGTCGTGAGTGCACTCGTCGCCATCGTCATCTCGCCGCTCGCGTTACTCGTCGCCTATATTCTTCGGACCGCCACCGTCACCAGGCGGACGGCCTCGACCGGCCCGATGCTTCCCCAGAAGCATCCCGACGAGGGACCGTTCGAGGTGACCAGCGAAACCGACACATCGCCGGACGATCGTTCCGTCGGGTCGTCGACGTCGACCCGGCCCGATCGCTCCTCGTTCGGGTTGGAAGCGGAGGAGTGATCGATCGGGCACCGTCGGCTGGTGCCGACCGGGACCGTTCCGCGTCCCGTTCCCGTCTTGTAGCCGTTGTAGCGTCCGCGGCACGTGACTACGCTGTCTGATCCCACCTCGTCGCTTCGCCGTACTCGATCTCACGATCACTTCGCGGCCCAGCCCCGTTGTCTCGTCCCGTATCAGCCCGCTACTTATTGACCCGGGTGTCGTGCTGACGCCGGATGGGTCTCAGAGACGACGTCAGCGCTGGGATCAACGTGACCCTTCACTTTTCGCTCCTCGGCGGGCTAGCTTGGGCGACGGGCCAGCCGATGCTCTTTCCGAGTCTGGGCCCCTCGGCGTACCTGCTCGCGACGGGCGACAATCCGCGGGCGGAGGGTGCCTACCACGTCGTTGGGGGTCACGCCATCGCGGCCGTCGCCGGGCTCGTCACGTACCTCGCCTTCGCGGACGGACTGGTCGTCGTCGACGCCTTCGAGGACGGGACCCCGTTCTCAGCGGAGGTGGGTCGGCTGGTACTGTCCGGCATCCTCGCGATGACGTTGACCACATTGGGCATGCTCTGGTCGAACACGAACCACCCGGCCGCCTGCGCGACGACCCTCATCGTCGCCCTCGGATTGATGTCGACGGCCCTGGAGGTCGGGATCATCGTGTTCTCTGTCGCACTCCTCGTCGGCTTCCACGAGGTGGTGGTCGACCGCGTGCAGGATCGCTACGGCGTCGAACCGAAAGATCCCCGCTAGTCTCGACCGCCCGCTGACGAGCCGTCGTCGGTCGGTCGAACGCCGTAATCGACGAATTCAGTGGTCCTGGGTCGGAT
>SLIS01000222.1 GCA_007135505.1 Halovivax sp. | reverse complement strand
TTCAGGGAGATCGAAAAGCGCAAAGCTAACTCCGAGCTTTTTGAGATCGGCCTTTGCGCGCGCGATCATCTCGCTCTGCTCGCGAACGAGCGCGTCGTAAGCTGCTTGCGCATCAGCATCAGCCGGGTCAACCTCAAGCCGCTTCATCTGCTCGAGCCGGGCTGCTCGGTTCTGGTTCAGCTCAACGAAAAAGCTGTTCAGGACCTGCCGGGCTTCGGTGGGCATCTCCATCTGTCCTCCTGGTTTGGGTAACGATTCCTGCCTCAACCTGACTTAATCTCGCTCCCGGGGTCAGACATGACAACAACCTATCCACAATTTTTTCTAAACCCATGCGCGCCAACGATTTTCATAAATCTGAGTCAAGGGTGTTGTGCGGGCAGGGGTCAGGTCCGAACTTGGATTAGGTTGAGTCAGGGACGTTAACCAAAACCGGAGGCAACGATGGCAAAACCAGACCTGGATCTCAGTAAGTACCGGACCGCGGCCGGCGCTGCGAAGGCGCTCCATAAATGGCTGATTGAGCGGGCCGAGGCTGATCGCGCAAGGCTTGAGGATATCGGCGTGAATCCCCGGTACGCCCCTAGCCCTGAGGGTATCGTTTTGCGCTCGCCTGCAGAGGCGGGCATCGAATGGGCCCAGAACGGGTGGCATGTGGTTTGGGAGGGCGGACCTTACGAATGGGCGTACGCACTCACGAACGGCAGCTCGATGTTTGAACACGAGTACGGGTCTGAGCTGCGGGCGATGGGCGCGAAAACCGCCGGCCCTGAGGTCGTTGGTTTTTCCGGACCTGGGTGGATTGCTCAGCCCGGTTACTCGTTTTCGATCTTGTTCACCAACTACTAAAGCTGTTGCCACAGCTGAGTCAGGCTGAGAGATTGAAGTAGGTTGAGGCAGGAATCGTTACCCAAACCAGGAGTTGAAAAATGAGCCCGCAAGACAAAGTCGTTGATCTGATCGCCAAGCTGCTCAGGAAGGCGCATGGCACCGATAACCAGCACGAGGCGCACGCCTTCGCAACGAAGGCCCAAGAGGTCGCGCTTCGGCATAAGCTCGAGTTGAGTGAGATCGAGTGGGATGAAGAGGCCGAGGATGTGCAGACCGTGGGCAGCTCGTACTGGTATGCGCATGAGCATGGCATGAAGCATCGGCGGAAGCGGTCGCGGTGGAGGGAGTCGCTCGCTAACCTCGTGGCCAAGCACACGCAATGCGCCATTCTGATCATCCGGGGCAGCAATACCCTGAAGGTGGTAGGCGCTGCGCAAGATCGGCAAGTGTTCGGATACCTGTATGGCTACCTCTTGAGAGAGGCTGAGGAGATGAGCGCTCGGGAGGCAAACACCTTCTGGCATAAATGCAACCGGGAGGGCGACACGAGTCCTGCGAAAGGTTACCGGGCAAGCTGGCTGCAGGGATTTCTGTTTCAGCTTGGAGAGCGGTTCGCAGAAATGCGGGACTCGATTGACAACGAGTACGAAGACAGCAAGGCGCTCGTCCGGCTGAAAGATCAGCTCGCGAAGGCGGAGGATATGGCCGACGAGTTAGCTTCGGGAACTGCCCCCGGACTGAAAGGCCGGTCCGGCCGGAACATGAAAGGCCAGATGGATGGCCGGGCGGCTGCGAACCGGGTGAACCTGAATGCCGATGTCGTTGGATCGGGCGAGACCAAGAAGCAGATCAAGTAAGCTCAAGGGCGGGCCGGCTCGCGTCGGCCCGCCCAAAGCTGTTGCCACGGATGACTCATGAAGCGATATTGAATTAGGTTGAGACAGGCGCAGTCACCCAGGCCAGGAGCAAAAATGAGCAACCCCCAGGTAAAGACCCCGAGACCCGGCGACGCGGTTCTGCTGGATACGAAAAAGGTAAGCGCTCGCCTCTTCCCTTGCGATGATTGGGATGCGGCCGACTTCAGAATCGAAGGCCGGATCACAAACGTCGCGGTCAACGTCGAGGTGACTGGCCGGAGGATTCGGCAGGTCCCCGGAGGCGGATACGGGTGGAGGGTGAAGGTAACGTTCGTCGGCGACGGCGAGCCCGACACGACCGTCGGTGGTTGGATGTATAACCTGACGGATGAGCAGCGCCGCTCTAACCTTGGCCTGCCGGCGAGAAGCCGGCGGCCTTTCCCCGGAGCTTGAAAGCTGTCGAAGAAAGTTGTTGCCACGAAAAGCTCATGTGGCGAGATTGAATCAGGTTGAGTTAGGGACGGTCACTCAAACTAGGAGGAAAAATGGTCAGAGCCACTTTCGCAGTCACGTTTTCGGGCAACGGCTCCGAAATCAGCAAGAATGCAAACGCGCTGAGCGAGCGGTTGAGCGAAGAGGGTCTCATCTTCGATGAGGACTTCACGAACATGAATGTTCGGCGGGACGAGCAGTGGACGACCGTTGGTGTTCGGCTACACTCACTCGCAGCGGTTGAAGCTGCGATCAGGATTCTCCCCGAACTCGATGCCTACATGATCGAAACGAACGAAGAGCTGGCCGGTGAGGTTGACCATGGATAAACCCAAGGTCGGTGATACCGTCCTAATCACCAAAGGCACCCTGAAGGGTACCGAAGCCGAAGTGGTCGAGCCGGTGGTGCCGAACGATCAGGAAGACATGATCTTCGTGGCCCTGCCTTACGGACGGAAAATATGGATCTCGATGAAGCACCACCTCGGCGGGCCGGCGCCAGATAAACCGGACCCCGAGGAGCAGGATCCGCCGGCTGAGAGTCGGCGGAAGAAAAAGCGGGCTAGCAAGAGGCCGGCCCGCCCTACCAACCAAGCCCAGGAGGGTGAGATGTCGACCAAGAAGAAGGACGCCAAGAGCGAGAAGAAGAGCGAGAAGAAGAAGAGCACGGATCGGTGGTCTATCGGCTGCTACCGGAACAAGCGGGGTAAGCTCGCTACCGTGTACGTCTCGAAAGAGGGTGAGCCGATGCCTTACGAACAGTCTCGGGTCGGCGATGCCGAGATTCTTCACTTTGGGATCTTCACCGGCATGCCTTACCGGGAAGCCCGGAAGCAGCTGATCAAGGAAGCTGTCAAGGCCGGCCACCCGGAGCATGTTGATCCGGAGCCGGAGGATACCGAGAAGGCTAAGGCCAAGCCGAAGTCGAAGGCCAAGCCAAAGTCGAAGGCCAAGCCAAAGTCGAAGTCGAAGGCCAAGTCGAAGTCGAAGGCGAAGTCGAAGTCGAAGGCCAAGCCGAAGTCGAAGGCGAAGTCGAAGTCGAAAAAGGAGGGCTGAGCTAGCCCACCTACCTGCCTGAAGAGTCCGGATGGCTACCGGACGAAACCGGGGAGGGCGATGAGATGCCCTCCCCGTTCGCAGGAAGCCGCGCTCGGCGAGGCGGAACTTTTTCCCAGGAGGATTACCATGCCAAGGCCAGACCAAGCTCAGGATCGCAACGGGTCCGCAGTAGCGTTCGGAGATCGTGTTTCATTACGAGAGCGTGAGATCGAAGCGGTTGTGATCGGCATTGCCCACAACCCGATTCTGAAACCGATCTTGCTGCGCACCAAGGACGGGCGGGAAACCTGGGTAGTCCCTCGCGAGATCGAGCGAATTTCTAGTTAAGTGTTTTCCGCTAACCTGAGTGGCTATAGGTTAGTTCCTCCAAGCCGGTGGTGAAAGCTTAACGGTTACTTCGATTTGGCCGAAGAACAACCTCCGTAAGCGCTTGTTCCCCGGCTCCCGGAAAAAAGGGCGATGGTGTAGGCAGCGGTTACTTCGACTACTAATCGAGAGGTTGTGGGTTCGAATCCCATCGTGACCGTCAGGTCATGTAGCTCAACTGGCAGAGCGCTAACGTACCGCACCGATAGTTCCTCGCCCACCTTTGCGCGGGCCGTGGTGTTAGGAATCGGTTACTTCGGAAAAATGGGTAGCCCCCATGAGCAGGTTCGAATCCTGTAAAGGACCGAAAGGTTCTTGTACCGATCCCGAACGAACCCGGCCCGCGTTTTTTATCCACCCAAAAACAGGAGTCAGTACGATGGCGACGGTGAACAGGAAGGTTCGCAACATCGCCCCCAAGACTCACGAAGGCGCTCGCGCCCATCGACTCAGCCCGGAACAACAGCTCCGGCGTTCGGTCCTGGCTAACCTGCTCTGGGAGGATACCTTTTATGAAGACGGCCAGCTGATCGCTGACCGGATCATCCGTCTGGTCGGAGAGGTCCCTCAAGAGTTCGTGGCGGATCTTGCCGTTGAGGCGCGCCAGGAAATGTACCTCCGACACGTCCCGCTGCTCTTGGTTCGTGAGATGGCGCGGGAGGGCGGGCCTCTGGTTTCTGAGACGATCAATAAGGTCGTCCAGCGGGTAGACGACATGACCGAACTTCTCGCCCTCTACTGGCGGGGGTCCAAGACGCCGCTCTCAGCGCAGATGAAAAAGGGGTTGGCCGAGGCATTCACGAAGTTCGATGCCTACCAACTCGCAAAGTATGACCGACCGGATCGGATCGTCCGGCCGAGGGACGTAATGTTTCTCACGCATCCAAAGCCGAAGGATGAGGATCAGGCTGAGATGTGGAAAAAGCTCGCGAACGACGAGTTAGATCCGCCTGATACCTGGGAGGTCCGGCTCTCGTCCGGAGGCGATAAGCGAGAGCACTGGACGAACCTGCTCACAGAGCGCCGGCTCGGAGGGCTCGCGCTGCTCCGAAATCTCAGAAACATGACCCAAGCTGGAGTGGATGAGGATCTCATTGCGCGGGCGATCGAAGCGCACCCGTTCCCGAGGGTCCTGCCGTTCCGCTTCATCTCGGCAGCGCGGCACGCTCCGGACTTTGAGCCTGTTCTTGAAAAGGCCATGCTCCGGGCAGCTCAGAGTTTGCCGAAGTTGGGCGGAAGGACGGCGCTGCTGGTTGACCATAGCGCCAGCATGAAGGAAAAGCTGTCGAAAAAGTCCACGCTCAATCGGTTCGATGCAGCTTGCGGGCTGGCGATCCTGCTCCGGGAGATTTGCGAGAGCGTCAAAATCTACGCCTTCAGCGCTCCCGGAGCTGCGGCCTATTACCGCAGAGCTTTGGGAGTCCGGAGACCTGAAAACGATCGCCCGCCGTTCGCGAAGGTGCCCCCGAGGCGCGGATTCGCTCTGGCCGATGCCTTGGATCAGGCCACGCCGTGGTTTGGTACTCACACAGAGAGCGGTAAAAAGCTTCCGGACAGAGATGGTTATGACCGTCTGATTCTGATCACTGACGAGCAGTCTCACCAAACGATCTCGGACCCGCTCGAGGGCGCTCGCGGTTACGTCGTAAACGTCGGATCCTATAAAAACGGGATCGGGTACGGGCACTGGACCCACATCGATGGTTGGTCTGAGCATGTAGCCCGCTACATCGTAGAGGCTGAAAACGCGGAGGTAGTGTGATGGTGGATTTCTGGTGGACCGGGATCTCCCGAGAAGGGTGGACCGAGGTTGGCACAGCCTTTGGTTGGGCGGCCGTCACTCTGCCGGCGTTGCTGTTCGTGGCCTTGGTCATTGCTCCGGCAATAGCCAAGGCCGTTCAGCGGCAGATCAGGAAAGGTTGAGCCGATGATCGTTTTTGATATCGACGGTACGTTGAGCGACCCAACTCACCGACTGCACTTGATCCGCCAAGGTCCAAACAAACATGATTGGCCGAAGTCCAAAAAGTGGCCGGACTTCTTTGCAGCGGCCAAGGATGATTCACCCATTCCCGAGATAGTCCAGCTGGCGCAGGATTTAGGCACCATCACTCCGATTGAATTCTGGACCGGCCGGCCCGACTCGATCCGGGTAGATACCTTGGAATGGCTACGCCAACACATCCACCCTGAGATCCAAAACAAATCCCTGAAGATGAGACGGGCCGGCGACTATCGGCCGGATACCGAGGTGAAGCTCGAGATTCTGGAACAGCATGAATCCACCCCGGCAGTCATCTTTGAAGACCGATTCCGAGTAGTGGATGCCTACCGAGCTGCAGGAATCAGAGTCCTGC
The DNA here is from genome assembly GCA_007135505.1 of Halovivax sp. The sequence continues at coordinate 5,082 of SLIS01000222.1, read as the reverse complement.
ATGTAGCCAAGGGAGATTATTGATGGGCGAAATTGCCGACGCTATGCTCGATGGTGAGCTGTGTGAGTGGTGCGGGGTGGATCTCGGAAGCAATGTCGGCCACACGAGGCGCTGCGGATGGTGCCGCCATTATATTGGGGGCGAGGACGAAAAAGAGGAGGGCCTGGATGAAGAGTAAAACGTCTCCCCGTGTGGGGCAGTTCTGGCTGGATTCAAAAGGCAACCGCTGGCGGATCGAAAAGATCAATCCGCCCAGGATCTCGGCAGGTCGTAGAGTTGAGAGTACGGTGGACCTTTTGCACGATCCAGAAGGCAAGAAAATCAAAGGCTCTACCCGGATGCGGATCTCAACCCTCCTGGCCGAGATGGATTATGATGGCGGGGAATCTCCCGAATAACCGCGGTTTTTCCGCCGGGTAAGGTACGCCTCTTTTTCTTTTCGCAGCTCCTCACGGCTGAGAATGGATCCCTTTCCCATGGATTTCACTGCAGCTTGGCAATTCAGGCAATTTCGGTCTGACGACAGCTGGTTCACGGGGACATTCTTACGCTCGCAGCGCTTACACGGCGCCTGAGTAATGCCTTCCTCTACCTTGAACCTCCATCCGCGTTTCCGAAGGTGCCGGCTCACAGAACCCTCGAAAAACCCAAGCTGCTCTTCCCAATCGGCAGGCATCTTCTCCTCGCGCTGCCGCCAAACCTCTTCATCTGAAAGCTCGATTGGCTTGATAGGCCGACCATCCTGGGTCCGGCTCGTGAAGGGTCTTTTGTCTACGGGGGGTTCGATCTCGTCCAAGTGCTTGCAGTTTTTGTGGGATCTGTAAGCGTACTTTCGCACCGACCACTCGGACCAATCACATTCTTCAGCGATCTGAGCGGGCGTCTTTTCCTCCGCGCGGATGATCCTACGCCATCTGAGAATCTCTTCATCCGGCACTCGGCGAACTGAATTGCCGATGGCTTCTCCCTTAAAGATCCCCCACGCCCGGAAATTCTCGGCTTTGTCCTGCCCGCTGCCCATGAAATCAATCCTCCGGTGGTGCCCTCAACGCCTGCCAAATTCCATGAACCCAAAGCAGTCCACGCTTCACGAGTGAATACCAAGGCAGCTGTTGGATGGCCTCGGCCCACAGAGGTTCGATTGCCCGAGCAATCCGTCGAATGTCGTCCAGCGAAAAACCCTCACTCCGCAGCGCTCGCCGAATCCGTTCTGGATGCAACGGTTCCTGTTTTTCGCCCAGGCCAAAAGGTAGGGGCTTGCTACGCACCTCAAGAGGGCCGGGAGGCTGAAGCTCAACCCCATCGAGCAGGCTCGGCCGACTGTCTTGGTCATCTTCGTCATCATCCTCAGGCTCTTCGATTTCGTCTTTGAGGATGAAGCAGGCATCCCCGTACCAATCAGCGAACCGATCCAGATGATTGCCATAACTCCGAAGATGCCAGCGGTTGAAAAACCTACTTTCTGGATTCGACGCGTCGTGCAGCCCGCCAGAGTTGTAAACCGCTGACGCGAGGATCGGGTCAAAACCATGCCCCCATCGGTTATCCTGCTGAGCTAGAAATCGGAACGAGGCGCGGAGGTTGTTTTCGAGGTCGAGCAGCCACTCACGGTCAATATCATCATCCCGCATTGCCGCGCGAGCAGTCGAAATCAACACATGGCAGGGTCCAACCGAAATCCGGTGAGGGGTCTCTTGGTCTGATTCGTATCCAGGCTCTTTCCTGGGCGGGCGGATAATAGGCTGGCCGTTTCGCATCCGAGCGGCCCCGTTCTCAGTTGCAAGGGTGGCGAGGATGATCGACTTTGGGACGTTTTCTTCTTCAGCGATTTTCTCAATCACCGCCCTCCAAGAATCATGGTACCTCGTAACTGTGAGCGGCTGGCCATCCGTCCTATGCGCTTCCTCTACCAAAGTTTCGGGATTTCGCGAAACAACCCCGTATTCGGTAACCTTCCATTCCCGACCCCCAAACCGCCGCTCCCAATTCATCCATCCCTCCCGCGCTCGTGTTTATCCGCCAAAACCATCAGCCCCGTCCCCAAGATCCTCGACCAAAGAGTCGCACAGTTCGGTAAGCAGTTCGCCGGCGCCATCTCCTAACCCCCGCCTCACGCATATGCCGACCAAAGAGGCGATCAGCATCTTTTCTCGACCAGACCCAATCAACCTCTTCCCATGAATCATCTCCGAGCCGTTCATACCATCCGTATCGCTTGCCGGCAAGGGCAATTGACTCGGGAGTCTCGTCTGGATGAATCCCGAAAACCGCTTTAGTGAAATCACCTTCGCACCTATAGAGCGCGTCGTGGGCCAAGGGTGGGCCCAGGCCCAAACTCCAGCGGCCACCGAAAAAGGGATGGGCGATGGGAGGAATCGAAGCGCCATCAAATTCGAATCCAGATCGAATGAAGATCCGATACACATCGCCTTCCCAGGCCCATTCGTATGCCCAAGGGCGCCGCAGCCGGAACCAGTCGTCCGCTAGAACCTGCACCACAGGCTGAACTACACCAAGAAACTTCGGAGCTTTGGTCCACAATTTCATCGGATCGGCCAAGGCCATCTCGGGTAGCAGGGAACCGGATCCTGGCAGGGACCCGTTTCAGTCCAGTATCGGTACTCGCCGCGCTCATTGATTTCGATAATGACTTCCCCGTGGTGATCGGTCCTCAGAACAACCGCGGACTCATCCTCGTAAAGCTGCAGCACTTCGTCCCGTGGGTGTCCGTAGCGATTACCTTCACCCACTCCTATGAAAACGATCTCGGGTCTGAGGCGCTCTATAGCCTCTCGGGTATCTCCGTTATGGCTACCATGATGAGATGATTTGTGAGCGGTGACCGGGAAAACCTGATCTCGCGCCACCCAATAATCCCACAGGACCTCTTCAGCATCGCCGGCTAACGAAACCGAGCCGTCCCCGAGCGTGAGGTAGAGTCCGAGAGATAGGTCGTTCAGCCCCCAATGAGTTGAATCAGCTGGTGGATGTAGCCACCGGATTTCCGCACCACCAAGGGAGTCCGGGAAGCTGCGATCCAGGCCGGCGTTTTCGAGGGACTGCTGAAGTTCGCTGAACGTCACGGTGGTGTGGTCGGTCCCTGGATCTGCATACGCCAGCACCACAAGCGAGTCCAAAACTGCAGCCATGCCACCGATATGGTCGGCGTGGGGATGAGAGGCCACAAGCAAATCAAGCGTGTCGATGCCCAACTCCATCAGCCTGGATGCGGCCGGACTACCGCGGTCGCCTGCATCGTAAAGCATCGCCCGCCCTTGGTGTTGGATCAGAACGGCGTCGGCCTGCCCAACATCCAACACCCTGACCTCAATATGCTCCTGAGCAGCAAGCGGGAAAGCGAAAAGCAGAACAAGCAGCGCCCGAAACATCCTCAACCAACCTGCCCGACAAGATTCTTCCACTCTTCGAGCGGCAAAACCACCACTTCCTCGTCATCCAAAAATCGGGCATCCCAGTCATCGTCCAGCTCGTCTACTACCAAAACTGGCCGACGACGACCAAGCCCGCTCTCTTCGTACCGAGCCACACCTTTTCTTGCAAGCGACATGCCATCCTCCTCAAAGCTGCTCGACTACTCGGACGGGTACCCAGAATGGGCTGTTGGGCGCAAAACCCACCCGTCCGTCGGCGAGCGTGATTTTGATTTGAGCCTCGAAATTGCCCACCTCATCCAAATCATCCTCCCGCCACTCATACCTGAAAGTGAGAATATTACCTTCAGGATTCAAGGACCAATCATCTGGCTCCTCTTCGATCTTGTACTGACCCGCCGGCGCTCCAACTGCACGAACTCGGAGCATGAGCTGAGCGAAGTTCTCTTCGGGAATTCCGAAGGGCTTTTTGTTTCTCCTAAAAATCTCACCCTCAAAGAAAGGCCAGCGAGCGCCCTTCACCATGAGGACGATTTCGGCTTGATCACTCATCGCGCACCTTCCTCAAATTCAGATCGGTAGGAGACGGGTCGAGATTGACCTCGGTGGACTTGATCCGAAGCACAAGGGGTGTAGGCCATCGGATCGGGAGAAACGGGCCCGTCTCAAAAATACTCGGATCTCCCAGGACCACGCTTTGCGCAACGCTCTCAACTGCCAGATCATGCCGCTGGTCGAGACCGGCGTTCAGAATCGCAGATGACTGAAGCAGAGAATCCGGCACCACCGAGTAAAGGACTGCAAGCTCGGCCTGCTCAACCGCCTGCCCCTGGCTGAGATCCTCGACCCCGAGTGCGTATGCCTGCGAACTTACAGACTGCTCAACCGCCTGCCCCTGGCTGAGATCAGCCGGCGAGAGAGAGTGCGTTTGTGACAGCTCCGATTCCTCGACCCTCTGAGCCTGTCTTAAAACCTCCGCATCCAAGAAACCTTCTTGGACGACGCTCGACTCACCAACCGCCTGCCCCTGGCTGAGATCATCCGGAGTGAAGGTTGTGCTGATCCCAACCGCCGGCTCGTCGGTTGCCTGTCCCTGACTAGTCGAATCCGCGCCAAAACTGTGCCGCTCAGAATACCCCGGTTCGCCGGTTGCCTGCCCTTGAGAGAGCGGATCCGGTGAGAGAAAACCTTCCTGGGCGAGCTGGCTTTGATCGAGCGCCTGCCCTTGGACCAGAGTTTCAGGGACGAGGTTGTGGTTTTCAGACGAGGCCGGCTCATCGGTTGCCTGCCCCTGGGCCAAAGCTTGCGGAGCAAGGTCATACCGAGTCGAAGCGGTAGGCTCATCCGTGGTCTGTCCCTGGGTAAGATCCTGAGTCTGTAGTTGGTGGGCTTGATCCAGCTCGCTATCACCAACCGCCTGCCCCTGAACACTCGGTTCAGGACTCAGCAATCCTTCCTGAGCAAGCTGGGTTTCATCCGTAGCCTGCCCTTGAACCAGCGAATCTGGGCTGAGCGCGAACCCAATGCTGATTGTAGCGGGCTCAATTACCTGCCCCTGAGTAGTATCCGCCGGCTCGAACTCTTCGAGGAGTTCGATCTCCGATTCCTCGGTCGCCTGCCCCTGAACACTCGGTTCCGGCGCGAGCGAGTATCGGTAGGTGAAGCCGGCATCCTCGGTCGCCTGCCCCTG
>SLIS01000066.1 GCA_007135505.1 Halovivax sp. | reverse complement strand
CTCAGGCCGGGAAGGCCAAGCAGGCCCGTATTGACCACCGAGCCGGTGTCGGGACTACCGCCCATCGATCCGTCCGATTCGTCGCCATCGTCAGTACTGATATCTCGCTCGAGCAGGGCCGCGGCTTTCGATATCGCGCTGTCGATCGATCCGGCCGTGGTCACGGTTTCGGTCGTGTGCGACACCGTCTCCTGCAGTGTCGAGTCGGTATCGAGGAGTTCGTCGGTGGTGTCCTCGAGTGTCGAGTCCCCGTCGAGCAGCTCCGTGGTCGTGTTCTCCGTATCGAGTAACTCGTCCGTCGTCCCCTCCAGCGAGTCGTCGTCGAGCGTCTCCTCGTCGTCCGCTATCTCTTCCGACGTGTCGTCGTCATCCCCATCGTCGAGCGTGTCCGACGTGAGGTCGTCACTCTCCTCGTCGAGTGTCTCGGTGAGGTCGTCGGACGTGTTGTCGACGAGGTCGGCGTTCGTCACGCCAGTCTGTCCGGCGGCGACACCACCGCCCACCGCGAGTCCGGCCAGCAGTAGCAGGCAGGCGATCACGCCCCAGTGGGCGTGGCCCCATCCCAGTGACGACTCGCGCATTGGGTTCGCTCGCGACAATGTCGTTCCGTGTAATAGGCTTTACCCTCGAATTCAGCACCGGGTTTCTTGCCAAAACCCCTTCGCAACGGAGCGACTGGTCCAATATTCGGTCGTATACGTTTCTAGAATAGTGGCTGAAAGCGTCGTCGTACAGCCGGCGTTGTCGACGGAATCAGTCGTCGGCCGGGTCGACGCTGAACGGACTGGCCCGTTCGGTCCAGGGCCAGCCTGGGAGGCGTTCCTGGAAGCCGGCCGCGAGGGCCGCGTCGAGATCGTCTACGCCGGCAGCCTCGTCGGGGTCTCCGTGAACGTGGACGTCCACGTAGTGGAACGTCGCTTCACCGAGCGTGCGAAGCGGCTGGGTTCCGGCGATCGTCGCGGCGAGTTCGCGGCCGACGAGTTCGTCGACGACGAATCCCGGATAGTCGTTTTCGACGTCGAGATCGCGTAGTATCGCGACCATCGCCGCGACGTTGACGCCGAGGTCACCGTCGGCGAACACCGCGTCGACTTCGTCACGGTACGCCGGCTCGGTTACGTGATCGACGTCCGTCTCGAACTGCAGGCCGAGATCGTCCCGAACGGTGTTTATCAGGGAGACGATACGCGGGGCGCGCGCTCGTATCCAGTCACGCTCGGTTTCGACGCGGGCTGGTGTGAGCTCCATGTGGTGTCTTCGCGCGAGGGGGCCCTCACTTTTGCGAAGGCTTTTATAGCATGCGCTGACTATCTCGGGTAAGCGGGTTCTCGTTTGTCCTCCCGTACGGAAAGGACCGAACCCTGTGAACGTCTTCGTCAACCGTTCGACGATAGTGACACGATGATTCGAGAAGGGATCCCCCACGTGGCAGACGCCTCGTTGGGACGTTGGACCTCCACCGTCACCGCCCTACTCGACAGGCCGTCTTCGCGTCGTCTCGCGACGACGCCACCGCACTCACGCGTGGCCGTCCCGGACGCGGACGATGAAGTGCCGGTGGCCCGGCACGTATGCGAGCAGTCCGTACACCTCCAGTCAATCGAACCCTCGCGACTATGAGTACTGTAGAGCAGCAACTCGACGATCTGAAAGCAGAGATCACCAGCGAATTACCGAGCGATATCTCGGTCTCGTCGGTGAAGTACGAAGGACCGGAACTCGTCGTCTATACCCACGACCCCAAGAAGTTCGCCCAGCAGGGCGACCTCGTCCGAAAGCTGGCGAGCAAACTCCGAAAGCGAATCAGCATTCGACCCGACCCGAGCGTCCTCTCCCGTCCCGAGGATGCACGCGAGCAGATCCTCGACGTCATTCCGGACGAAGCGGGCGTCGAGGACCTGGACTTCCACGCCGACACCGGCGAGGTCGTCATCGAGGCGGCCAAACCCGGGATGGTAATCGGCCGGCACGGATCGACGCTCCGGGAGATTACCAAGAACGTCGGCTGGACGCCGGAAGTCGTCCGGACGCCGCCGATCGAATCTTCGACCGTCTCGAACGTCCGTAACTTCCTCAAGCAAGAGCGCGAGGAGCGCCGCGACATCCTGGAACGCATCGGTCGCCAGATCCACCGCGAGGAGATGTCCGACGACGAGTACGTCCGCATCTCGACGCTCGGGTGCTGTCGCGAAGTCGGTCGCGCCTCGTTCATTCTCTCGACCCCCGAGACGCGCATTCTCATCGACTGTGGAGACAAACCCGGGGCTGAGGGAGAGGTTCCCTATCTCCACGTCCCCGAGGCGCTCGGAGCCGGTCCGCAGACCATTGACGCCGTCGTCCTCACCCACGCTCACCTCGACCACTCCGCACTCATCCCGCTGCTCTTCAAGTACGGGTACGACGGTCCGATCTACTGTACGGAACCCACCCGAGATCTGATGGGGCTGCTCACCCTCGACTACCTCGATGTCGCGGCCAAGGAAGGCCGAACACCACCGTACGAGTCCGAGCAAGTCCGCGAGGCGATCAAACACTGTATTCCGATCGAGTATGGCGACGTCACGGACATCGCGCCCGACGTCAAAGTCACGTTCCACAACGCGGGTCACATTCTCGGATCGGCCGTCACCCACTTCCACATCGGGGACGGCCTCTACAACGTCGCGTTCTCCGGGGACATTCACTACGACGATACCCGGCTGTTCAACGGCGCGGTCAACGACTTCCCGCGCGTCGAAACGCTCGTCATGGAGTCGACCTACGGCGGTCGCAACGACTACCAGACCGATCAGGAGGACTCCGAACGCCAGCT
>SLIS01000146.1 GCA_007135505.1 Halovivax sp. | reverse complement strand
TCCCGAGGCCGGTCTCCTCGAGGATCTCGTTTATCAGCGGGATCGAGAGATCCTCGCTGCGTACGTCGGCGAAGACGCCGCCTTCTTTCCCCTGCGGCGTTCGAACCGCCTTCGCGATCACTGGAGTCTGTGTCATACGCCACCGAACGTCCTTCGTGACCATAAATGACCGTAGAACGGCTCGTGAACGGGGAGGAGTTTACGGGAGCTAACCATTGCACTTCGAGTGTCGGCCCGTTCGACAGCCGTCCGTCCGCCATTCCCGTCGGAAACAGATTCATAAATTGATAATTATGCGGGGAAATAGTTATTTTACTGAACTTCTATCGGGTGGTATGGGTGAATCTACGGGCCAGCAGGACGAGGTACACGAACTGTTCACCCTCCTCGGCAATCAGACGCGGATGGAAATCCTCCTGACGCTGTGGCGAGAGCTCGACCCCGAGGCCCACGTCGAAGGGGATCCCGATGCGCTGTCCTTCTCGGAGCTGTTCGAACAGTGCGAATCGTCGGACACCGGCAACTTCAACTACCATCTCGGCCGCCTGCAGGGATCGCTGCTCGAACAGAACGGAGAGGAGTACGCGCTCACGCCGACCGGATTCAGCGTGCTCCAGGGGCTGGCGACCGAACTGTCTACGGGGGATCGATCGATCGACTCACAGGTAATCGACGATCCGTGTCCGTTCTGCGAGGGGCGGCTCGAGGCGAGTTACTCCCGGGAGATCCTGCGAGTCGACTGCCTCGATTGTGCCGGCCTCACCGACGGGTACGTTCTGCTGACGCGCTGTCCGCCGAGTGCGTTCCGCGACGGCGAGGTCCGAACGCTGCTCGACGTCGGCACGCTGCGGCTTCAGATCCAGTTGTTCGTGGCGCTCGCCGGGTTCTGCATCTCGTGTTTCGGCCGAACCTCCGCGGAACTCGAGATCTGCGACGAGCACGACCCGGTCGAGGGCCGGTGTGCCAGTTGCGAACGCCGATTCGGCGCGATCGTCCGGGTCCGCTGTACGAACTGTTCGGGGGGTGGCGCGGGACCGGCGCTCGAGTACGGGATGGTCGCGCCGAACGCCCTCTCGTTCTTCGACCGCCACGACCTCGGCCCGGCGACCGCCGGTCCCTGGGCGTACCGACTCGCGTTCCTGGAACGGGTCGAGGAGGTGAGCTGCGAATCCGATCGCCCCCGTGCGCGCTACACGGTCGAGTCGGACGGGGATCGGTGCGAGTTCCGCATCGCCGCGTCGGACGAGGACGTCGTCGTCGGGCGGCGGTGACGGGGATCGGGCTTGCCTGACGACGTCCGCGCGCCGGTCGAGGACTGATCTGACGGGGCGACCGCGGACGGTAGCGGTCGGAGACGCGGTTTGTGGCCATGTTACTCGCGGAAATCGCCGTTCTGGAGGGACAACCTTATCTCGGGCGTTTGGCAACAAGGGTTCATGAGCGACCAGACGGACGCGGACGACGAGACGACCCGAACGCGTCGTCCGGGGTCGGCGTCCGACGGGGAGACGGACGGAGACCGACGGCAAGGGATGGAACGGACCGACGAAGACGGGGAATCGACGACGGACGAGCCGTCGGCGGCGGACGGTTCGATCGACGAGTCAGACGGCGATAGCGAGTCGGACGACGCCGATGGGAACCGGACTGGCGCGTCCGTCGCAGACGTCGAGACGCGAGCGGCGGGCACCGAGTCGCGTTCGTCCGACGCCGACCAGTCCGCACCGGACGATCCCGACGAGGCGCCTCCGGGGACGAGCGAGGACGACGGGGGAACCCCCGACTCCGCGGGCGACGGGCCGATGCCGGACGTTCCGGACCCGGAATCGGATATCGGTCGGGGGCCAGACTCAGTCCCCGAGGACGTCCGGAAGTACGCTCGCTTCACGAAGATGGACGGCGCGCAGTACGACCGGGTCAACGAGTTCCTGCGCGACCGGACCTACGTCACTGCCAGGGAGTGGGCGATCGCCCGCCTCTGTGCGGACTTTCGAACCGAAACCGGCGTCGAGATGACCAAGATCGGCGAGAATTTGCCGGAACTCGTCCCCTTCATGACCGATACGTACACGCCCCAGGCGGTCAACCAGGCCCGCTCGTCGTTCGACGACAAGGTCCGCAAGGCCGGCGCGACCTTCCTCTACGGCGCGATGTGTGACTTCTACACGGCGGAAGAACTCGACGACGTGATGTACGAGGTCACGGAGGTCTCGAAGTTCCTCCTCGAGGTCGAGGGCGTCGACCTCTCCGTCGAGGACGAACTCGAGGCCGAAGAGCGCATCTCGAGCGTGATGCGCGAGGTCCGCGAGGCGAGCAAGCAACTTCGCGAGGAGGAGACGCTCACCGAGGCCGAAGCCGACGAACCGGTCGACATCGATGAGGGCGAAGACGACGAGTCAGCCGACACGAGTGAGGGCGAGGGTGAAGACGACGAGTCGGCGGACACGACTGAGAGCGAGGCCGAAGACGACGAGTCAGACGCTGCCGGTGGGACCGAACACGACGCGGACGACGGGGCGGACGAGACCGACGGCGGGAGCGAGTCGGACGCCGACGACGTCCGGGACGATGCTGACGGTGTAAACGGGGGCGAACCTGCCGAAGCCGTTCGCACCGGTGACGGCGCCAACGGTAATGGGGACGACAACGACGAGGCCGGTCCCGGACTCGGCGACGAAGCGGACGGGAGCGATGATAGTCTCGACGAGGGCTACCGGAGCGATACCGACGTGGGCGATACGGAGGAGGGAGATACCGATGGGGCCCGTACCGAGGAGAGAGATACAGACGGGAGTGCTTTCGACGAGAGCGATACCGACGGGAGGGATACGGAGGAGACCGATTCCGGCGCTGAAGCCGATTCGACGCTCGAATCGTATTCGTCGGCATCGAACGAGTCGACCGACGCGGACGCCACCGACGAGTAACGACCCCGCGATTCGGCGCGTTTCGACCGGTCGAACGACCACCACAACTGCGGTCGTGCGAGCGAGTGAGCTTCTCGTCAGGCGTCAGCATCCGGTTCCGCGTTCGGTTGCGCGGTCGCTGTTCGGTCGTGTCCGCGCCAGAAACTCGCGCGGAACCGGGGTAGCGGTCGGTGATTTTCGGATCGAGTCACGTCCCGTCCGATCCGAAGAGTGTGGGATCGTCGTGGACGAACGTGAGCCAGTCGTCGCTCCCGTCGGGTCGCAGTCGTACCTGGAGTTCGTCAGCCGTCCGGGCCGCCGCGAGAGCCTGGTCGGCCTCGTCGGGACGGTAGTACAGCGGGAGGACGATCGCCCGCTCGGTCGGTGCGTCGAGTTCGACGAGGACGACGACGGTCGCGGCCCCGATCGATCGCCGATACACTTCGGCGGCGCCGAACGTCCCGGCCTCGACGAGCGGTTCGAGTGCTCCAAAGGAGTCGTCGTCGACGAGTACCACGAAGCCACCGTGTGGCCCGTCGCCCGTCCAGGGGGCGACGTCCCGCGGCTCGACGACCTCGACGGTCCACCCGTCCTCGCGGTACTCGGATGCAATGTCGGTGGCGTCCGCCAGGACCTCGGCCCACGGTGAGGTCGGGGCGTCGACGTTCGTCGGTTCCCGTTCGCTGCTCGCCGATTCCGCCTCCTCGGGTGCCGGCTCGCGATCTGGGTCGTCCATCGTCACTCGGGGTACTTCGGCTCGCGTTTCTCGGCTCGTTCGAGCGCTGTCTCGACGACGTCGCGGACGTCGCCGTGGAACTCGTCGCCGTGACCAGCGTACAGGTGTTCGACGGAGTCGGGCAGCCGGTCGAGCAGTCGTTCGATGCTCTCGATGAGCGTCTCGCGGGACTGACCGGGCAGGTCCGTCCGGCCGAAGCTGCCGTAGTCGTACGCGCCGTCGTCGTGGACCACGACGTCGCCCGAGAAGAGCGTCGTCTCTGAGACGAACGAGACGTGATCGTCGGCGTGGCCGGGTGTGTAGACGACCTCGAACGTCTCGTCGCCGATCCCGACCGCGTCGCCGTCCTCGATGGCGTTCGTTCGCAGCGGGTGATTGGCGAACGCGTCGACCTCGGGGTCGAACGCCTCGACGACGGCGTCCAGTTGCTCGACGTGGTCACCGTGCTGGTGCGTGAGGACGACGGCGTCGAGTTCCGCGACGCGCTCCGAGACGGCGTCGACGACGCCGTCGTAGGCACCGGCGTCGACGAGGGTCGTTCGCTCACCGGGCACCAGGAAGGCGTTGCAGGTGAACGACTCCGCCGCGTCCGTGACGGTATGTACCTCCATCTCGTCGGGACCGACGGGACGAACCGTCCTAAAACCGTCGTCAACCCGCCGGTTGTCAGCAACCAGGTATCGTGACTCGAGGCCCGTCGGGTGCCGTGATCACCATATGTCCAGCAGTGGATTTTTCCACGCGGCGACCGTTACATACTCACGTATGGGCTTTGGTAGCTACGACGAATCCGAACAACGGGACATAGACGCCGATTTCGACGAGGACGACGCCGTCGAGTCGGAGGAAAACGCCCATCGAGGGACGATCGAGTTCGACAACGGCGCGTCCAGCGACGAACTGATCGACCGACTCTCCGAAATCAAAGACGAGGAGTGACGCTCGTCACACTCGGCGACGCCGGCCCGAGACGGCGATCGACGGATTCCGAATAGAACCACCGGACGACCCCGCCGAGACGCTCCGAGTCGCACGCGGTGTCCGTTTGAGACCACCCGTTCATTGTCGACCAGTCGACGAGCTATGACCCACACCGCCGGAATCAGGGCGCTCGGAATCGCCGAATCGACCCGCGGGGAGCACTGTACGATCGCCGGAGCGGTGGTGCGAGCCGACCGCGTCCTCGACGGGGCCGGCTACGCCTCGGCGACCGTCGGCGAGCTCGACGCCACCGACGCCGTCCTCGCGATCGTCGACGACCTCGACCGCGAGGACGTACGCGCCCTGCTGGTCGGGGCGATCGCCCCCGCGTGGTACAACCTGCTCGACCTCGATCGACTCCACGCGGAGACCGGGCTCCCGACGATCGCGGTAACCTTCGAGGCGAGCCCGGGCCTCGCGGACGCACTTCGGGACGCGTTCGCCGACGAGGCACTCGAGATCCGTCTGGAGCAGTATCGGGGGCTCCCGCCGCGGCGGGCGGTCACGGTCAATGACGAACGGGTGTACGTCAGGACGGTCGGTCTGGAACCGCAGGAGGCGATCGATCTCGTCCGGACGTTCACCCCGGAGGGCGGTCGGCCGGAACCGATCCGTGTGGCCAGACAGCTGGCACGTGCGGGAGCGACGTACCGTTCGCGCAGTTCGGGAGACGGGTCGGAATCGGTCTGAGTGAGGGTCTTGTTTCGAGGCGTCGACGAGGTTAGCCGGTTCGCTGGAGCAACGTGGCCGCCGCGACGTATCCTGGTTGAAGACCACCGCGACGGCTCCTGACTGGCTACTACGCGTGATCTCAGTCGCCCGTCCGGTCCGGCGAGAACGCCGTCGGATCGAACGGCTCGTTCCGGCCGGCCCAGTGTTCCTGGTCGTTCTCGTCGCGCGTATCGAGGTAGACTTCGAGGCCGTTTCCGGCCGGGTCCTCGAAGTACAGTGCCTTGCTGATCCCGTGGTCGACCGGGGTAACGTCGACGCCCCGGTCTCGCAATCGCTCGTAAATCGCCGTCAGCGCGGCTCCGTCGGTGACCTCCATGGCCGCGTGGTAGAGGCCGACACCGCGTCCCGGGCCGGGTGCGTCGGCGCCGACCGCCTGGAGGGCGACGTCGTGGTGGCGATCGCCCCACGAGAGGAACTGAAAGCGGCCGTGCGATTCGGTGGTCTCGAGCCCGAGTACGTCGGTGTAGAACGCGCTCGCCGCCTCTATGTCGCGCACTTTGAGGTGGACGTGTCCCACGAGATGCGGACGGTCCGTCACGGCGGCTCCTCCGCGCATGCGTTGCCGTCCGCGCTCCCGAACCGGTCGGTTGTCGGATCGAACGGCACCAGGAACAGGTCCGCCATTGGGTTCCGTTTCATCGATGTCGAGAGTAGCAGTCGAACGGAGATATATCTCCGGTAACAGCGGTGTAACCGTCGATTGCCCTCCCCTCGCGCCTGAAGTCGTGGGTATGCCCTTGCACTATGTATCACGCCAGAACGAGTGACCGACGCGGTCGTTCCGATGTCGGACGACTGCTATCGAATACCGCAAATGAGGACAGCCAGTGGATGATCGTCGCCCGGCGCTCGTCGAACGATGCCGCACGCGTGGACGGCGGCTTCGCCGGCGGTTCGTGGGCCAGTAGCTTCTACCGACGGCGCCGACCGTCGGGGCAGGTATCGGCGATCGGGTTACGACCCGGCGTGGGGCGGTCGCGGCGGGCGACTCACTCCGACGAGCCGTCGTCCTCGCCTCGGGCCATCGCGTGGGCGAGATTGCCGCCGTCGGTCGCCGCGTCGGCGCCGCTGATGAGCGCCTCGAAGTCGTCGACTTCGTTGTACTGCGTCTGGTGAACCAGCGCCGATTTCCCGAGCTGGGTCAGCTCGTACAGCCCCGATCGGTCGGCCGGCCCTACCTTCTCGACGAGCCCGTAGTCCTCGAGTACCGGGAGGCGGGTGTTGATGTTCTTCCGGCTCTTGCCGGTGTGCGACGCGAGGTTCGGTGCGACGTTCCGACCGGTCTCCTCGAGCGCTTCGAGGATCAGGAAGTCGGTTGGCTGTCTGAGTTTCATAAGTCCACGTCCTTACTGGCGCATTAGGCCAGGAATAGGTAATACTTCTGGCCCCGACGAATTGCCACGAGCCACCGTTCACGGGAGCTATGGTACGATACGGGCGAACGCACCGTTTTCGCGTACCGATGGGCAATCGAGCCCCGCAGGTGCGGTCACTCGGTTCGACGGGTGCTCCGAAACGCGTAGGTGGATCCCGGTCGATCCCCCGGTATGGACGAAGCGCAAGCCGAACACATGGACGGACTCGTGGTGGAGGGCTGTACGCGATGTCCGAACCTCGTCGACTCCAGGAGTCGGATCGTCAACGGGACAGGGCCCGCGGACGCGGACGTCCTCTTCGTCGGTGAAGCACCCGGTGCACAGGAAGACGCGAAGGGAGAGCCCTTCGTCGGCCGAAGCGGCGACGTGCTCGACGACCAGCTCCGGACCGTCGGGCTCGAACGCGAATCGGTTCGCATCACCAACTGCGTGCGCTGTCGGCCGCCGGAGAACCGCGATCCGACGACGGGCGAACTCGAGAACTGTCGTGGCTACC
The DNA here is from genome assembly GCA_007135505.1 of Halovivax sp. Next base: position 3,848 of record SLIS01000146.1, on the reverse strand, counting down.
TCGAGGCGGAGATCGAACGCGTCGATCCGGACGTGATCGTGACGCTGGGCAAGGTTCCGAGCGAGCACCTCCTCGGGCGCTCGGTCGCCGTCACGTCGGAGACGGGATCCGTCGAGGAGATCCGGGTCGGTGACGCGGGGACACCGCGGCCCGTTTTGCTCTGTCTCCATCCCGCAGCGACGCTGTACGACCGCAGCCAGGAGTCCGCTTTCGCCGAGACGATCCGCGAGGCCGCGGCGATCGCTGGTGTCTCGCCCACCGACGGTGGCGGCCAGTCTCGCCTCGGCGAGTACTGACCCGATTCCGGTCGACGCGTGAGCGCTGGGTCGTCGTCTCGCTTCTTCACCGGCTCACCCGAACGAAAGGGCCTTTGGTCCGACGCTCCCAGACTGTCCTATGAGTCAGCAGGCGAGTCAGTCGGGCGCCGAGACGGCTAGGGCGACCGTCGCCGTGGTCGACTACGGCCTCGGCAACCTCCACAGCGTCACGCGGGGGCTCGAGCGAGCGGGGGCCAGCGTCGAGGTAACCGACGACCCCGACGCCTTCACCGCAGCCGACGGCGTCGTCCTCCCCGGGGTCGGTGCCTTCCGCGAGGGCGTCGAGAACGCCGATCCGATCCGGGAGGACCTCCTCGCCGTCGCCGAATCCGAGACGCCGCTGTTCGGCATCTGTCTGGGAATGCAGATGCTACTCACCGACAGCGAGGAAGGCGCCGCCGGCGAGGCGGCCGTCCGCGGGCTGGACCTGATCCCCGGCACCAACGTGCGCTTCGCCGAGGGCCTGAAGGTTCCCCACATGGGCTGGAACGACCTCACGGTGGAACGACCGCATCCGCTTCTCACCGGACCCGACGACGAGTCGTCGGCGACCCAACGGGAAGGCGGGGATGGCTCCGTCGACGGTCAGTACGCCTACTTCGTCCACTCCTACTACGCCGTCCCCGACGACGAATCGGCCGTCGTCGCCACGACCGACTACGGGACGACGTTCCCCGCCGTGATCGCCGACGAATCGGGGACCGTCTTCGGCACCCAGTTCCACCCGGAGAAGAGCGGCGAGACGGGCCTGCAGCTCCTCCGGAACTTCGTCTCGCTGTGTGCCGAGTGATGGAGCGCCCACGCAATCTCACCGAAGTGTCCTGCCCGTCGCTCCGACATACCGTGCTCCGTCTCGTCGATCGGCTGGCCGAGGCTGCCTTTCAACGGCGGATAGTAATTCGTACAGTTGGCTGACGCTGTTCAACGTGTCGTCGATTTCAAAACGGAGACGGCAGTTCGCGGCGCACTTGGCACTCCGTGATGAAACGGTCGCCCTTCGACCGTCGGTGCACCCTGATCAGGCCGCGCGGGTCTCCTTCGCCTTCGGGCGGAGGTTCCCGTAGCCGCACTTGCGACACTGGTCTGCTCCCTTCGGGTTCCGGGCGTTGCACTTCATGCAGATGAGCTTCTCCAGGGTCCGCGCTTCGGCGGCGTCGAAACTGGCCATACCTGTCGGGAAGTGGCTCTCGCATTTGAATGTGGTGATCCGATGGTGGCCGTCGGTCGGATCCCGACTCTCGCTGTCCACTCCACCCGTTCGCGGAATCGAGGCCCCACGTGCGTTCGATCCTAGCACGCTCCGCACCGCACTACTCCTCCACGGCTCCCTTCCGTCGCCGTTCCGGTACGAGGATCTCACTCCGTTCGATCCTCGCTACTCGCGGGTCGCTCCGTTCCCCGCTCACTATTCGCGGTTCTCGGTCCTACGGTCCTCGAACCGCGCTACTCCTCCACGGCTCCCTTCCGTCGCCGTTCCGGCACGAGGATCTCACTCCGTTCGATCCTCGCTACTCCCACTCGAACGTCCCGTTTCGCTGCACTACCTCGCCGTCGATCTCGAGTCGCGAGTCCTCGCTCACGTCGGTGACCATGTCGACGTGGACGGCCGACTCGTTGCCCGATTCGCCCTCGGGGAGACAGGCGTCGTAGGCGCGGCCGACGGCGAGGTGGACGGTGTCACCCATCTTCTCGTCGAAGAGGATGTTGTCGGTGAAGCGGTCGATGCCGCGGTTCATTCCGATGCCGAGTTCGCCGAGGCGACGGGCGCCCGCGTCGGTGTCCAGGACGTCGCCGATGACGTCCTCGCCCTCCGCGGCCTCGTGGGAGACGACTTCGCCGTCCTCGAACCGCAGGGTGACGTCGCGGACCGACTGACCCTGGATGGTCATCGGGACGTCGAAGGTGACCTCGCCTTCGGTGGCTTCGGGGGCCGTGAACACCTCGCCGCTGGGGAGGTTGTGCGAGTCGTAGGCGACGGAAGCGGCGCTGTTGACGGCGGTGCGACCCTCGATCGACATCGTGAGGTCGGTGCCCGGGCCGACGAGGCGGACCTCGCTGCCCGCGTCGAGGCGCTCTTTCAGCTGCGCCATCTCGTCGGCGAGGGCCTCCCAGTCGCGCAGGACGGCGTCGTAGACGAAGTCCTGGTACTCCTCGTAGGCCATGTTCGCCTGCTGGGCGAGCGAGCGCGTCGGGTGGACCGTCGACACCCAGCGGGTGTCGTAGCGGGCCTCGCGGACGTCCGTCCTGGCGCTGCGGTAGGCCTGGCGAACCTCACCCGGGACGTCAGCTTTCGCGCTCGCGTTGCGACCGCCGCCGATGCGGAGGTAGACGTCGGCCGCCTCGAAGAGCGCCAGCTCGTGGCTCGGCTCGTCGAAGTCTCCGTCGTGGGCACGCTGGTAGGCGCGGCCGATCTCGCCCGAGCCGTACGTCGTGAGCAGGTTCGCGCCGCGCTCACCGATCGCTTTCGCCACGGCGACGGCGAGGTCGTGGGCGTCGGGACCGACCGAGAGGACGACGTCGTCACCGGCTTCGATGCGAGCGCTCCAGTCGACGAGCACGTCGGCGTGCTCGTGAACGCGTGGGTCCATACGCTGACGTCGTGGGCGAACTCATAAACGCGGTTCGCTTCCGGTCGCGGTCGCCGGATCCGGCCGCGAATCGGGAGACTGCGCCGGACGGTCCGTCATTCCGCGGCGACGGCGGTTCCGGCGGGACCGTCGGTCCGGGCCCGGACCAGCCGGACGACGCCGTAGACGACCGGCGTGTCGACCAGCGCGATCGCGAGTTTGAGGAGGTACTGGCCGACGATGAGCGCGGCGACGACCGAGAGCGCCATGACGTCGTCGCCGAGGAGCGCGGGCGCGATCGCGAAGGCGACGGAGACGAAGATGACGGTGTCGATCGCCTGGCTCGTCCCGGTCGAGGCGATGTTTCGCAGCCAGAGCTTCTCGCTTCCGGTGTAGCCCCGTATCCGGTGGAAGAACCAGACGTCCCAGTTCTGGCTCACGACGTAGGCGAGCAGGCTGCCGGCGACGACGTAGGTGGCGGGCAGCAGGACGTCGGCGAACTCCTCGCCGCCGACGGGCGAGGCCGGGGCGACCGGGGCTGTCGCGGTCGACCAGACCAGCGCCAGCACCAGGAAGTTCATCGCGAAGGCGACGTTGACGACGATCTGGGCGGCACGCTTGCCGTAGAGTTCCGTGTAGCAGTCACTGGCGAAGAACGTTACCGCGTACGCGAGCGCCGCACCCGGCAGGACGAGCTCGCTGCCAGTCACCGGCAGCGAGAACGGGATCGAGAAGGACAGTACCTTTGCTGCGGTCAGCTGGGCCGTCACCAGCCCGGTGACGAATACGGCGACGAGCGTCACCTGTGGGACGGTCGGCGTGGCGGTCGAATCGGACATTGGCGACCGTAGTGAGCCGACCCACGTAAATGATACTATCGAGGTCGGATTTAGATATTCTTCGAGGATTCCTGTAATAACACGCCACGAGAGCCTGCCACAGCACGAGGGCCTGCGTAGACGTT
>SLIS01000236.1 GCA_007135505.1 Halovivax sp. | reverse complement strand
GAGTCGATCACCAGCCAGACGCGCGAGCAGCGACAATCGGCGGCGACCGAGGTCGGGCGCATGGTCGATCGGGAATTCGAATTGCTCCTGACGCAGGTCAAGCGACAGCGGGCGGACGACGTGATCGCCGCGATGTACGAGAGTGCAAACCGCATCAAGACGCGCGAGGTCGAGACCGCGTTCGGCCGACTCGAGGACCGAACGGATCTGACCGACGACCAGCGAGAAATCGTCGAGACGATGGCCGACGCTATCGTCAACCAGCTCCTCGCGGCCCCGACGGAGAGCCTCCGGGAGGCGGCCGTCGCCGACGACTGGGAGACGATCGACACCGCGCTCGGCCTCTTCGACCCGGCGTTCGGTCCCGACGCGCCGATCGAGGACGCCACGTCGAGTCCCGAACACGCCGACGAGAGGCCACTCGGTGCGGCCGAAGACGATTGAGGCACGCCGGCGCTACGGCCGATTTTCGGGCGAAACCAGTCTGCCACCGTGACTGATCAGGCACAATTATTATTTCACTGGCCGCCATCGGTGACCGTATGGCCGACCGACTCTCTGACGACGAAATTGCGGCGCAACTGCCGAGTAGCTGGGACCGAGAGGGTGACGAGATCGTTCGCGTCTACGAGTTCACCGACTACTTACACGGCGTCAACTTCGCCCAGATGGTGGGCGAGATCGCCGAGGCCCAGTTTCACCATCCGGAGATCGTCATCCGCTTCAAGGAGGTCGAGATTCGGCTGACGACCCACGACGAGGGCGGGATCACCGACGCCGACATCGAGATGGCGGAGTTCATCGAATCCGAGCAGACGGCCACCTCGGGATCGATCGACGATATGGACGTCTGACGGTCGGTCCGAGCGGTGAGACCGGTCCCCGGCGCCGGCGGTGAACGTTCTTTCTACTACTCGGCTGTGAAACAGGGACACAGCTGTTTGTAGGATGCGATCGTAGGGGACGGTATGAGCGATACCGAGGCGATCCTCGTCTTCGACGACGACTGTGGCTTTTGTACGTACTGGGCCGAGTACTTCGAACCGCGTTCGAACCTCCGGCTCGTCGGGTTCTCGGAACTGGACGCCGAATCAGACCTTCGCGGGCGCCTGCCGCCGGACTACGAGTCGTGTTCGCACCTCCTCACCGACGAGGCGCGGTACTCGTGCGGGGCGTCCATGGAGGAGGCGTTCGTCCGGTCAGCCCTCGGCCGACCGTTCCGGCCACTCGTCGAGCGGCTTCGGTCGATCGATGCGTACGGACAGCTGCGAGAGTGGGCCTATCGGCGGTTCGCCCACAACCGGGCGTTCTGGGGTCGATTTACCGCACGGACGCCGCCCGTCCGTCGCGAGGAGGAGCCGGTCGATTGAATCGGCGTGCGAACCGGTCAGGCACGGAAGAGTGGTGCACCTGGACAGCCCAACGTGTATGCTCGCTTCGTCGTCCGTTGTGGTATGCGCCAGACGGCCCCCGAAACCCGTCGAATCACCGCTGCCGCCTTCCTCCCCGGAACGACCGTCCGCTACCATCACCGCGACGGAAGCGATCGGGCCACCGTGACCGACGCCGACGCTACCTTCGTCACGTTCGTCGGCGAGAACTGCGACGGCCGCTTCACCAGGCGCCAGATCGACCGACTGGTCGAGGCCGGCCGACTCGAGATCGTCCTGACCGAGGGGTGATCGACGCGGGACCGCTGCGACGTGGACCCGTTGCCGGACAGGGACCGCTGTGACGCGAAATCGCTACCGGACACGGACCCGTCCTCGGTGCGGCGAAGCGCTTGTGTGACGGAGCGACTATGTGACGACTGCACTCGTTGCCGGGACCGTCCGGCCGCTACCACAACAGACATATCGGCGAGCGTCCTACTCCTGCGTCCGATGGCTGGGCCGTACGACTACTGGCTGCTCGACCTCGACGGAACGCTGATCGACGTCGAGTGGCGCTACGTCCGCGAGGTGTTCGACGAGGTCGGTGACCGCCTCGGTCGATCCTTCAGCGACGCGCAGGCCGAGATTCTCTGGCACGGGTTGACCGGCTCCCGGAACCGCCAGCTCCGCCAGTGGAACGTCGAACCGTCGTCGTTCTGGCGGGAGTTCCACGACGTGGAGGATCCACGACTCCGGGCCGAAGCCACGTACCTCTACGACGACGCGGCGTTCGTCGGCGAACTCGACGCGCCGGTCGGACTCGTCACGCACTGCCAGTCGTTCCTGACCGAACCGATCCTGGACCACGTCGGCATTCGTGACTGGTTCGACGTCGTGCTGTGCTGTACCGACGAGACGGGCTGGAAACCGGACCCCACGCCGGTCGAGCGCGTCATCGACGACCTCGGCGTAGCGGGCAACGGTCGCGCGGGCGTCATGGCCGGCGACGGGGCGGGTGACGTCGGTGCCGCCTGGAACGCCGGCCTGGATGCCATCCACGTCGACCGACACGGTCCGGACCGGCGTGGCCACTGCGTTCGTGGGGACTACCGGGTAACATCCTTCGACGAACTCGGACTACCGTGACCCGACCGTTCGATTTGGGCCCGATCAGGGTGCGTGTTCACCGGCCGGCTGGAGTTCGGCGTCGACGAGCGTCTCGTAGGCCCGGCGAAGCCGCTCGGAGAGCGCCTGGTGTGAGATTCCCAGCTCCGCGGCCAGTTCCTCCATCGAGGTCCGCCGGGGGATCTCGAAGTAGCCGTGTTCGAACGCGGCGACCAGCGCTTCTCGTTGTTCGGGCGTGAGGCGCGGGTGGGCGGTCGGGGTACCGGCCAGCTGGGAGACCCGGATCACCTCGACGGCCGTGCCGGCCTCGTCGAGT
>SLIS01000160.1 GCA_007135505.1 Halovivax sp. | reverse complement strand
CGTAGGTAACCGTCTCTTCGGCGACGTCCACGACGATCGGTCGATTCGGGTTGGTCTCGATCCACGCCTGCAGATCGGCGACGGCGTCGGGGACCGCCGAGATAGTGGGTATCCCGAGCGCGAGACAGTTCCCCGCGAAGATCTCCGCGAAGCTCTCGCCGATCAGCGCGTCGATGCCCCATCGCATCAGGGCCTGGGGCGCGTGCTCGCGGGAGGACCCGCAGCCGAAGTTCGCGTTGACGACCATCACCGAGGCGTCCCGATAACGCTTCTCGTTGAACGGATGGTCCTTCTGGTCGTCGTGCTCGTCGTATCGGAGGTCGAAGAATGCGAACTCGCCCAGGCCGTCGAAGGTGACGACCTTCATGAACCGCGCCGGGATGATCTGGTCGGTGTCGACGTCGTTGCCTCGAATCGGGACGCCCGAACCGGAGACGGACTCGACCGCCGGAATGTCGACGGGGTCGGTCATACTCGACTCACCTCCGCGAGTTCGCGCACGTCGGTCACCTCGCCGGTGATCGCCGCCGCGGCGACCATGCGGGGGTTCATCAGCACCGTCCGGCCGTCTTTCGAACCCTGACGGCCGACGAAGTTGCGGTTCGACGACGACGCGCTGGCTTCGTCGCCGACGAGCTGGTCGTCGTTCATCCCCAGACACATCGAACAGCCCGCCTCGCGCCACTCGAAGCCAGCCTCGGCGAAGACGTCGTCGAGACCCTCTGCCTCGGCCGCTCGCTGGACGCGCTGACTCCCGGGGACCACGAGCGCCCGGACGTCGTCGTGGACCTCGCGGCCCTCGACGATCTCGGCGGCTCGGCGCAGGTCCGGCAGGCGGGCGTTCGTACAGGAGCCGACGAAGGCGACGTCGATCTCGTAGCCCTCCATCGTCTCGCCCGGCTCGACGCGCATGTGTTCCTGGGCGCGTCGAGCCGTCTCCTGTTTGTCCGCGGGGAGGTCGTCGGGGTCCGGGATCGGCTCCGTGACGCCGACGCCCTGTCCTGGCGTGGTGCCCCAGGTGACGACGGGCTCGAGTTCGTTCGCGTCGATCTCGACGACGTCGTCGTACTGCGCATCGTCGTCCGAACGGATGGACTCCCAGTACGCCTTGCGCTCCTCGAAAGCCTCGCCTTCGGGGACCGCGTCGCGGCCCTCGAGCCACTCGTAGGTGGTCTCGTCGGGGTTGACGTAGCCGGCGCGGGCGCCGCCCTCGATCGACATGTTACAGATCGACATGCGGCCTTCCATCTCCATGTTCTCGATGACATCGCCAGCGTACTCGTAGACGTAGCCGACGCCGCCTTCGACGCCGAGTCGGCGGATGATCTCTAAGATGACGTCTTTGGCCTCGACGCCCTCACCGAGTTCGCCGTTGACCTCGATCCGTCGGACCTTCAGCTTCTCCATGGCGACGGTGCCCGTCGCGAGCACGTCACGGATCTGGCTGGTGCCGATCCCAAAGGCGAGCGCGCCGAAGGCGCCGTGGGTGCTCGTGTGGCTATCACCGCAGACGATCGTCATCCCCGGCTGGGTCAGTCCCAGCTCGGGGCCGATGACGTGGACGATGCCCTGTTCGCCCGTCTCCGGGTGTGAGAAGTCGATGCCTGCCTCGCGGACGTTCCGCTCGAGTGCGGACATCATCTCTTCGGCGGCCTCGTCGCTGTAGGGTCGCTCGGTGCTCGCCGTCGGCACGATGTGATCGACCGTCGCGTGCGTGAGGTCGGGGTAGGCGACCTCGAGGTCGCGTTCCTCGAGCATGCCAAAGGCCTGTGGGCTCGTGACCTCGTGGATGAGGTGGAGGCCGACGAACAGCTGATCCTGTCCGGTCGGCAGGGTCGTCACCTTGTGGCGATCCCAGACCTTGTCGTACAGCGTTCCCTCGCTCATTCGTCCTCCGCTACCGGCCCCCGCTCGAAGACGCGGTTCGCGTCGTCGGCGTCGTGTGGTGGGGTGTGGCTGACGTCTTTCATCGTTCGAGTCGGCTGGGAGTCGTCGGCGGCCGTCGTCCCCGTCGACTGTGCGTTCGATCGCGACGGGTCGTGGCCGCCGTCGGCGGCGACGATCGGGCCACGGCTGAACACCTGCCCGAGCGTCTCGCCGGTGTAGGGGTTCGCGTGGCTGATCGCTTTCATCGGCTCTCGGTTCCGTGTGGTGTCCTCTGTCATCAGTCTGCCTGGACGCGCGTTCGTTCGTCGTCTTCGGGTTCTTCCTCAGGTTCTTCGGCCCAGGCGAACAGCGCGCGGAGCCGTTCGCCGACGGCTTCGACCTCGTGGGCCTTCTCTGCCTCGCGGAGCTGGGTGTAGACCGGCCGGTTCGCCTGGTTCTCGGCGATCCACTCGCGAGCGAACTCGCCGTTCTGGACCTCGGCGAGGATCTCTCTCATGTTCTCGCGTGCGTGATCGTCGACGACGGCCCGTCCGCGGGTCAGTCCGCCGTACTCGGCCGTGTTCGAGATGCTGTACCGCATGTAGCTGATCCCGCCCTCGGTGATGAGCTTGATGATCAGCAGCAGCTCGTGGACGCACTCGAAGTAGGCCATCTCCGGGGAGTAGCCCGCCTCGATGAGGGTCTCGGCGCCGGCCTTGATGAGGCTGGTCAGCCCGCCGCAGAGCACCGCCTGCTCTCCGAAGAGGTCGGTCTCGGTCTCCTCGGGGAAGGTGGTCTTGATGATGCCGGCCCGGCCGCCGCCGACGCCGATGCCCCAGGCCAGGGCGATTTGCCTGGCGTTGCCGGTGTCGTCTTTGGCCACGGCGAGCAGGCAGGGCACGCCGGAGCCTTCCTCGTAGCAGCTTCGGACGGTGTGTCCGGGTCCCTTGGG
>SLIS01000083.1 GCA_007135505.1 Halovivax sp. | reverse complement strand
TTCGACGAGCCGTGGGGTATCCTGGGGACGCACGATACTGACAGCCGTACGTTCACCGCCGAGGACATCACGTTCGTCCAGAGCGTCGCGAATATCCTCGCCGAGGCGATCGAGCGCCAGCAGTATCAACGCGACCTCGAAGCGTCGAACGAGCGCTTAGAACAGTTCGCACACGCCGCCTCCCACGACTTACAGGAGCCGCTGCGAATGGTTTCGTCGTACCTGCAACTCATCGACAGGCGGTACGAGGACGAACTCGACGACGAGGGACGGGAGTTTCTCGAATTCGCCGTCGACGGGGCCGACCGGATGCGATCGATGATCGATGGGCTGCTCCAGTACTCGCGAGTCGAATCGCAGGGAGAACCGTTCGAAGCGATCGAGCTCGAGGCCGTGGTTTCGGACGTCCGACGGGACCTCGACCCACGCATTACGGAGACCGACGCCGAGATGCACATCGAGGCGTTGCCTCGCGTCGAGGGAGACGAAAGCCAACTTCGGCAGGTGTTCCAGAATCTGTTGAAAAACGCGATGGCGTACAGCGGGGACGGCCGACCGCGCGTTCACGTGTCCGCCGAAAAGAACGCCACGGAGTGGATCGTGTCGGTCGAAGACGAGGGAGTCGGCATCGACCCGTCCGAACAGGAGCACGTCTTCGACGTCTTTCACCGGTTGAACCCCCACGCCGATCGGGCCGGATCCGGGATCGGTTTGGCCCTCTGTGAACGAATCGTCGAGCGCCACGGCGGCGAGATCTGGGTCGAGTCCGAACCCGGCGAGGGCGCCACGTTCTCGTTCACGCTCCCCGCAGCGCACGAACACGCGTGACCGACCGAGTCGGTGTACTGAACGCGAGTCGGTGTACTGGGAGTTCAGCCGGGCGGCAGCTCGACGTCGCGCAGCCAGAACTGCTCCAGCGTGCGGACCGTCTCGACGAATTGACCGGGGTCGATCGGTTTCGTCAGATAGGCATTCGCGTCGAGGTCGTACGAGCGGACGACGTCTTCCTCGGCGGCCGAGCTCGTCAACACGATCACGGGAAGCCGCGAGAGGTCCGGGTCGGCCCGGATCTCGGCGAGTACGTCGTCGCCGTTCTTTCTGGGCAGGTTGAGGTCCAGCAATACGAGATCCGGGACCGTGGCATCGGCGTACTCGCCACGCTGGCGGAGATAGTCGAGCGCGGCGACCCCATCGGTGACGGCGTCGAGGGAGAGTTCGATTCCACCCTCGGCGAGTGCCTCCCGCGTGAGCCGAACGTCGCCGGGGTTGTCTTCGACGAGCAAGATGGAGGCGACCGCCCCCGATTGCTTGTTCATGGGCCCGATACCCGATGGACGGGGAAAGGGCTGTTGCCGGCTGTAGGAAGGGGGACGGGCGTTCGAACCGGGTGACCGGTAGCGTCGAAGAGGCGAACCGGCGTCCCGACGGAAGTTGGCGCAGTACTGCGTTTTGGTCGTGCCGTCCGGTTTCACTCGTGCCGTTTGTGTTCCGGTCGTGCCACCTACGGTCCGGTCGTGCCGTCTGCGTTTCAGTCACCCCGCCTACGGTCCGGTCGTGCCGTCGTTGCAGTCACTCTCGGTAGCCGCCGAGGTAGGCTTATCCGCACCTGCAGCGTACGAGTCTCGCTATGCCGTACGTCCAGTGCAACGGCGCAGACATCTACTACGAGGAACGCGGAGCGGACAACCCGATCGTGTTTCTCCACGGCGCGCTGTGCGGGCTCCGGTTTTTCGAACCGCAGTTGGCAGACCTCGCCGCGGAGAATCGGCCGATCGCCGTCGATTTCCGGGGCCACGGCCGGTCGGAGAAGCCGGAGTTCGGACACACGGTCGCACAGTACGCCCGCGACCTCCACGCGTTCTTCGAGCGGCGCGGCCTCGAGGACGTCGTCCTGGTCGGGTGGTCGCTGGGAGCGCTCGTGTCGTGGGACTACGTCGAGCAATTCGGCACGGAGCGGCTCCGCGGGCTGGTCGACGTCGATATGGAGGCCTCGCGGTTCAAGTGGGACGATTACGACTACGGCCTGTCGGATCTGGCGGGTCTGATAGCGGTCCTCACTCTCCTCCAGGAGGACCGGGCCGGGTTCGTCGACCGCTTCGTAGAGCAAGTCTTCGCGGATCCGTCCGACGAACTGCGAACGTTGCACCTCGACGAGACGACCCGGGTGCCGACCTCCATCGCCAGCGCCATCCTGTTCGACGCGACCACGCGTGACTACCGGACCGTCCTCCCCGAGATAGACGTCCCGATGCTGGTGTGTGCGGGGACGGAAGAAACCCGGGGACCGGGAACGTTCGAAGCGGTGAGCCACGTCGCGGAACTCGTCCCGGACGCCACCGTCGAACGCTTCGATGGGAGCGGCCACTGCCCACCCCGGGAGCGACCCGATCAGTTCAATCGGGCGGTGAGCGAATTCGTCGCCTCCCTGTGACCGATCCGCCGTTTCGAGCAGGCTACGGAACGGAAGCGATTTCGGGCGGCGACATCGACCCCTCCGCGTCGCCACCGCCTGACTGTGGGTGGGTTTGTCCAGTTTCGGTCGGAACGACGGCCCCGATGGAGAAACGCCGCACCCGCTCAAGGGGCGCGACGCCCAGCTCGGTGGCGTTCGTCGGACCAATCGGTGGGCGATATAGTAGGGAGAAATCGCTATCGGAGCCAGAAATCGCCAGCAGCGATCGGGTCGCGGCCACAAGTTATACGGCTGACTGAACGGAGCGTCCCGTATGGCAGGGGACGAGGACGACACGAGTTCGACCGGTGAACAACCCGGCGACGGCCGGGACACCGGCGTGGAGTCGGAGGGTGGTGCCAGCGACGATGCGGAC
>SLIS01000227.1 GCA_007135505.1 Halovivax sp. | reverse complement strand
TTACGTCCAGGTGGACCTGATCGCCGTCGTCTTGACCGTCCCTACCTGGGTGATCGCGTACCATCACGCGCCGCAGCTGGACATGCACCCGATCGGCGCGACGATGGGGTATCCGATCGGTATCGGACTGGCAATCCTCGGCGGCTACTACGTGCAGGCGACCGCGGTCGGCGAACTCGCCGTCGCCTTCGCACTCGTCTTCGTCGTGGTGCTCACCGGGATCAAGATCGTCGACGATACGACGGACGTCGCGTACGATCGGTCGATCCGAAAGCCAACGGTGGCGGTCGTCGCCGGCCCGGACAGGGCGGTCGACCTGGCCTACGGGGTGATAGCTCTCGGTCTGGGATGTGCCGTCGCGTTCGTCCTCGTCGGACTGTTTCCGCCCGGCAGCCTGCTCGCGGTGGCCGCGCTTGCAGGCATCGCCCTCGTCGCTCGCCGGGGGACGCCAGCTATCGCGACGATGCTGTTGATACGGGGCTGTTACGTCTTCCTGGCCCTGCTCATCGTCGCGATCTGGTTCGAACCGATCGGACGGGTGTTGTGACGATCTCGTGGACATCCAATCCCGTAGTGTGTCGTGATACCGTGACTCCCGCCCACTTATACGACGGGCGGTCTTAGTCGTGGTATGAGTGAAGAATCCGGGCGCCGGAACCTCCGAATGCCCTCGAACGACGAAGTCTTCGCTGTCGTCACGGACCATCTGGGCGGCAACCACGTTCAACTGCGCTGTGCCGACGGCGAGGAACGCCTCGGTCGAATCCCCGGCCGAATGAAGTACCGAACCTGGATCGAAGAGGACGACGTCGTCGTCGCCGAACCATGGGACTGGCAGGACGAAAAAGCGACCATCGAGTGGCGCTACACCAGCCAGGACGCCTCCCAGCTCCGTCGCGAAGGCCACATCGACTGATCGATCGGTTTTCTCCCGCGGACGCTACGACAGGTTAGCGACGCCGCCGTGTCCGGTTCGCGGAAACGTTTATTCGTGGGCCGTCTAACGGTCCGCTATGTCCCACGATTGTTCGTTCCTTGCCGACCTCGACCTGGCCGACGACCAGGTTTCCGTCGCGGAGGGGCGACGCGAGTCCCACGCGGCGGACTGGGGTACGGCACAGCTAGACGAAGGCGTAGTGCCCGATGCGGTCGTCTGGCCCGAATCAACGGCGGACGTCTCGGCGGTCTTGGCGGCGGCGACCGAGGTCGGGGTCCCCGTAACGCCGTACGCGGCTGGGACGGGCCTGGAGGGAAACGCGGTGCCAGTCTGCCGCGGTATCAGCCTCGACCTGACCCGGCTGGACGACATCGTCGACTATCGGCCCTCGGACTTTCAGATCGACGTCCAGCCGGGGGTCATCGGCTCGGCCGTCGAGGAACACGTTGCCCCGGATGGACTCTTCTTCCCGCCGCTTCCCTCCTCTGGGGAGATTTCGACGATCGGCGGGATGATCGCGACCGACGCAAGCGGGATGCAGACGGTGAAGTACGGCGAGGTCGCCGACTGGGTACTCGCGCTCGAGGCGGTTCTGGCCGACGGTACGGTAATCCAGACCGGATCCCGGGCGGTCAAGACCTCCAGCGGCTACAATCTGACCGAACTGCTGATCGGCAGCGAGGGAACCCTCGCCGTCGTCACGGAGGCGACGCTGGAACTGGCCGGGCGGCCGCTCCAGAAACGCGGCGGACGGGCCATCTTCGAGACGTTGGACGACGCCACCGAAGCGGTCTCTGACGTCGTCCAGTCGGGCGTCGACGTGGCCCGCATCGAAGTCATCGACGGACTGAGCGCCCGGATGGCGAATGCCTACCAGGGGAGCGACCTCCCCGACGCGCCAATGATCTTCGTCGAATTTCACGCCGATCACGGCGTCAGCGAGGAGGTCGAACTCTGTCGATCGATCTTCGAGGAGTACGCTCTCGATCGATTCGATATCGGCGACAACGAAACCGAGATGGCCGACCTGTGGGCCGCCCGGCGCGACCTCGCTTACGCCGAGGTGAGCTACGACCCCGATCTCGATCCCATCCACCCCGGTGACGTGACGGTACCGATCAGCGCCTACCCAGAAATCGTGAGCGAGGCGAAGCGACTCGCCGACGAGGCGGACCTGCTCGTCCCCTGCTTCGGCCACGCCGGAGACGGCAACCTCCACTACACCGTCCTCGTCGATCGATCGGACCCGGACATGGTCGAGCGCGGCGAGGAACTGTACAGGGCGGTCGTCGAGCGGGCCATCAAATTGGGCGGCACGGCCACCGGCGAACACGGTATCGGCCTGGGTAAGCGAGTGTACATGGATCCAGAGCACGGCTCCGGAGCCGTCGACGTCATGCGAACGATCAAGCACGCGCTCGATCCCGCGGGGACGCTAAATCCGGGAAAGATCTTCCCCGAGACGGCCGAAGGCGAGCGCGTACGGAATCCAGGCCGCCGGGAGTGAGCCCCGTCGCGGTCCGGATCTGTCAGTCGTAGACGAGGACGTCGAGGACGTCCACGCCGTCGCGACCGAGCGCTTCCTCGAGCGCGGGTTCGATCTCGTCGGGCGTCTCGACCAGTCGGCCGCGCGCGCCGTGACTCTCGGCGTTCGCGACGAGGTCCACCGGCGGATCGAAGTCCATGCCGGGGAAGGTGTGGTCCCCTTCTTCGCCGCCAAGGAGGGCGAGGGTGTTGTCCTTGAGGATCCGGTAGTTCCGGTTGTCGGAGATCACGACAGTGAGGTCCAGGTCGTAGCGGGCCGCGCTGTAGATGGCGTGGGGGTAGTAGAGGTACGAGCCGTCGCCGACGAATCCGAGGACGTCTCTCGGCTCGTCGCGATCCCGCTCGGCG
>SLIS01000030.1 GCA_007135505.1 Halovivax sp. | reverse complement strand
GAGGTCGCCACCGATCGTCACGGCGTCCGCGTCGCGGGCTTCGGCGACCGCCAGGACGGTTTCGAGCGCCTCGAAGCGCTCCGGCGAATCCGGGCGCAGGTGGACGTCCGCGGTGTGGACGACCGTCGTCATGGGCCACCTCGAGGGCAGGAGACGTTCATGTATGTCGAACAGTTCTGCCGGCCCACTCATATAGCGTTGTGGGTCGACGCCGTCGGGAGTGGCGTTCGGGCGCCAGATCGCGAGGACAGTCGGTCGCTGGTGTCGAACGGCGGGGTCCCGACCGGCAGGACATTTCCCGTTTCCGCAAGCCACGCAGTTCCGGCCGGCAACGCAGTCATCACGACCGCGTTCGTGCGAGCGGTCGCACGGAGCCTCAATCGAGAAATGACGAACGCACCCGACGGTCCCACCGCCCCACCTATCAGAACCTGCCAGTAAGCAAGTTACCGCTGGTCCACGTCAGTCGACGTATGCCCACCTACCAGGCTGCGTCCGTGATCCCCGCCGACTTCGAGACCGTGTGGGAGTTCTACGACGACGTCGCGGGACTGCAACGACTCACGCCGAACTGGGTCGGTCTTCGGATTACTGAGGTCGTCGGCCCGGACGGCGAACCGGATCCAGCGGAGCTGGGACCGGGGACGGAGATCCACGTCGAGCTGCGTCCGTTCGGTCTGTCGATCCTGCCGGCGATCGAGTGGGTCTCCGAGATCGTCGAGCGCGAGGTCAGCGACGATCAGGCTGTCTTCGTCGACGAGCAGGTCGGCGACCGGGGCCCATTCGAACGGTGGCGACACACCCACCAGTTCGTCGATCTCGGCGGCGAGACGCTCGTACACGATCGGATCACCTACCGGCTGCCCGGCGCCGGCGATCTGCCGCTCGCGACGCCGGGGCTCGCCGCGATGCTGTGGCATCGACACCGGCGAACGCGGACGCTGCTTTCCGGTGCTGTGGGTGCGCCTGGAAGTAGGTAGCCAGTGGGACAGGGACGTTCGTCGCGGTCGGTCGGGCAGGAACGTTCGTCGCGGTCAGTAAGGCAGGGACGTTCGTCGCGGCCGGTCGGGCAGGAACGTTCTCCGTGGGCGTGAAACGGCAGCGTCTGGCACGGAGGTGGTCGACGTGGGAGGACGGACCTCCGAAACCGGGAGAACGACCGCGAGGTGTCCGATACCCGGTTTGTCTCCCTGGCCGAGACGACGCTGGTCACCGCCCGACCCACACTGGTCAGACCAGACCAGCCAGGAGACGCGAGTCGCACAAACGGTATCCTACAACGGACAACGTCGGTTGCTGATAGCTGTATCGTTCTCATAACTAACCGAAGGGGCTGCCAAATCGGCCGGTGGAGCAGGGCCAGGTGGACCGTCCCCCACGATAGGGACCGCATACGCAGCACTCGGATCGATGGATCGGTGGAGTATCGCCCTCGTCGTTCTCGGATTCGGCCTCGCGATAGCGCTCGCCGGGGGCGTCACCGTCAGTTCCTCGCCGGCGACCGATCGGATCCACGTCGCGGACGGACCGCCGAGCGCGTCGACCGACGAGCACCTGACCCCGTGGGCGGAGACGGCCGCGCCGGCGGACGCGACCCACCTGGATCCGCTCGACGTCCAGCGCGAGGGGCAGTTACAGGTGCACTTCATCAACGTCGGCCAGGCCGACGCGACCCTCGTGGTGACGCCGTCGAACACCACGGTGTTGATCGACACGGGTCACGGCCGCGACGACGGCGAGTACGTCCTCCAGTACCTGGACGCCCACGGTGTCGAACGGATCGACTACCTCGTCGCCACGCACGGCCACTGGGACCACATCGGCGGCCACCCCGCGGTCATCGAGACGTACGAACGTGAGCGCGACGGCGTCGGCACGCTGCTCGATCCGGGAGTTCCACACACGACCCGGACCTACGACGATTACCTGGACGCGGTCGAAGCACACGAGCTTCCCCTGCGCGTCGTTCGATCGGGCGACGACGTGGCGTGGGACCCGGCCCTCGACGTGTCGCTGTTGAACCCGCCGGAGGAGCCCCAATCGGCGGAACTGAACGACGACAGCCTCGTCTTCCACGTCGAGTACGCGGACGCGAGCGTGCTACTTCCCGGCGACGCCGAGACGGTGGCCGAACACCGCATGGTAACGCGATACGGCGACGAACTGGAGGCGGACCTCTACAAGGCCGGCCATCACGGCTCGAATACGTCGTCGAACTCCTGGTTCGTCGATCGCGTCGATCCCGAGATCGCCGTCGTCTCCTCGGCGTACGCCAGTCCGTTCGGGCACCCGACCGAGGAGGTACTCGCCACGTTCGCCCGACAGGAGGTGGCGACGTACTGGACGGCCGTACACGGGTCGACCGTCGCGGTCACGAACGGCACCGACTGGGAAATTCACACACAGGCCGAGCGGACGACCGATCCCCGGACCGTTCGGGCCGAAGCGGCCGTCCCGGTGCATCCGGCGGCGGGCGTCCAGCAGTCACAGCCGACCCGCGAGTTGCCACCGCCGACGGTCGGTGACTTCGCGGACTGCGTCCCGAGTGTACGGCCTGGGTCCGCTCCGGTCTGTGCCCTGCCCTGAAGCCGGCTTGTCGGCCGGCGTGGCGGACTTCGGGACGGCCGGCGTCACATCCGATGTGCCTTTCCGGGTCGACGCCGTTCGTCCCGTATGAACCACGATTCGTCCGCCGGTTCCGTGCGGCGGGGAGAGCCACGTCGGTGAGCAACGCATGACAGGGAAGGACCACTACTACTATCCGGGAGACGAGGATGAGAGTGACAATCTGACATTTGATATTCGTTCATCAGGGATCTTGACGCGAAGGT
>SLIS01000114.1 GCA_007135505.1 Halovivax sp. | reverse complement strand
CGGTGCCGCGCCAGGGGTCGTCTTCGGACCCGACAGCGCCTGGTTCCGGGGGCTGGACAAGCCGTGGTTCTATCCGCCGGAACTGGCGTTTCCAGTCGTCTGGACGCTACTCTTTACGCTGCTCGGTATCGCACTCTGGTTGATCTGGCGAGCCGATACCGATGGACGGACGGTCGCGATCGGCCTCTTCGTCGCCCAGTTCGGGCTCAACGTCGCGTGGACGCCGGCGTTCTTCGGCCTGGAGTCGATCGTCGCCGGGCTCGTGGTACTCGTTTCGCTCTGGGTACTCGTCGCCGCGACGGTCGTCGCGTTCGCCCGGGCCGACCGTCGAGCGGCGGGACTGCTGGTCCCGTACCTCCTCTGGATGACCTTCGCACTCGCGCTGACGGCCGAACTCTGGCGATTGAACGGCTGATAGCCCGGCCGGGGGCTGGCACCCGACCGAGGCGGGATCACGGACTCGACGTCGACGAGCGACTCAAACGGGCACGAACTCGATTGCGAGCCACGCCAGGACGCTGGCGTAGATGGGGATCGTCAGGTTGTCGTCGAGAACGAAATCGCCGCGACGAACCGTGACGCCGTCGGCGAGCGTCCCGCCGAGGGCCCCCGCGACGACGGCGTGGGGATACTCGTAGAGGAAGGGAGCGGCGAGCGCCGCACAGGCGAGAAACATGACGGCCAGTGCGGTCGGACGCTTGACGCGACTGAGGGAATCCGCGGAGAAGGCCCCGCTGATCGGGTCCGCCAGCGCCAGCATCAACATCGCGGGCAGGGCGATCTCGGGGGGAAACGCCAGGACGACCAGCGTCATGCTGACCATGTACCAGCCATACCCTGCGAACTGGTCCTGTTCGTACTCCCGGGTCAGTTTCTCGTAGAGCCACCACTCCAGGCCGACCCGGAGTCGGAGGTATTCGAGTCCGATCGCGCCGAGCGTGAGACCGACCATCACCAGCCCGAATCGTCTCCAGGTGAGGCCGATGTCGAGATACTGGGCGAGCAAGTAGAGCGCGACGAGACCCGCCCCGCTCGCGTGTACGACCCGTCGCTTCAGTTCGTCCGCCATCATCCGGTCGCTTGGCGGGCGGTACCTTCAGTTCGTCGGTTATCGGTTGGCACGTCAGTACCTCGTGGCGTCCGCTCGTCGGCGCGAGCGGCAGATGGGTACAATGAAACCCTGCTTGCAGCCGCTCAGCCGTCGAGCTCGTCGAACGCGAGCTCGCCGGTCCGAAGGGCAGCGAGCGTGTCGGGGAGGTCCCCGACCGGCAGTCGCTTCTGGGCGGTCGTGTCGCGTTCGCGGACGGTGACGCTCGTCTCGGCGTCCTCTATCGTCTCGTAGTCGACGGTCACGCAGAACGGCGTGCCGACCTCGTCCTGTCGGCGGTAGCGCCGGCCGATGTTGCCCGAGTCGTCGTAGGTCACCGCGAGCCCCGCCTCGCGCAGGCTGCTCGCGATCGCCTGCGCTTCGGCTTCCAGCTCGTCGTCCGACTGGAGCGGGAAGACGCCGACGAACGTGGGGGCGATCTCGGGATCGAGTTCGAGGTAGGTCCGTTCCTCGCCGTCGACGACGTCCTCGCGGTAGGCGTGGTGGAGCACGGTGTAGACGAGCCGGTCGATGCCGAACGACGGTTCGACGACGTGCGGGACGACGTGCTCGCCGGCCTCGGTCTGCTCTTCGACCGCGAAGCCGGTCTTCTCGACGGGTATCTCGTGGGTCTCACCGTCGAACTCGACTGCGACGGTGTCGCCCTCGAACGCGGTTCGATCCCGGCCGGCAAGCGTCTCGAGTGCCTCGACGATCGCTCCCGCGTCGCCACCGAACTCGGGGCCCAGGTAGCTCATGTCCGGATCGACGGCGGCGCGCTCGACCGTCTTCGGCTCGTCGTACTGGCGGAAGATCGTAAAGCGATCGTCCGAGTGGGTGTCGTGTTTCGAGAGGTCGTAGTCGCCGCGGTGGGCGAACCCCGCGAGTTCGATCCAGTATCCGGAAGCCGACTCCGTCGACTTCCGTTGTTCGGAATCTTGCGATTCCTCACTCCCGTCGATTTTGGCCTCGGCGTCCCAGCAGTCGGTCGCGTAGTGTGATCGCTCGCCCGCGAGGTGCTGGCGGAACCGGAAGCGATCCATGTCGACGCCGAGCGACTCGTACCACGGTTTCGCCACACCGAGGAAGTACGCGATCCACTCGTCGGCGATCGTCCCGTCCGCGACGGCCTCGCCGATGGTGGTCTCGACGTGTCCGCCGCCGTCGTTTTCCTGCTCGCTCGCGGGATAGAGCGTCACCGTGACGTCCTCGACGCCGGAGAGGTCCGGGCCGTCGGCCGCGGGGTCGACGAACTGCTCGAGTTCCGCCTGAGTGAGCTCTCGAACGCGAATGATCGAGCGCCGGGGACTGATTTCGTTGCGGTAGGCGCGCCCGATCTGAGTGACGCCGAATGGCAGCTGGTTGCGGGCGTACTCCTTGAGCCGCGGGAACTCGACGAAGATACCCTGGGCGGTCTCCGGCCGGAGGTAGCCCGGCTGCGCGTCGCCGGGGCCGATGTTGGTCGCGAACATCAGGTTGAACGCTTCGACCGACTGGCCCGCGAGGCCGGCGCCACAGGACGGACAGACGAGTTCGTACTCGGCGATGACCTCCTCGACCTCGGGGATCGGCAGGCTCTCTGCGTCCTCGTAGTCGGTGTTGTCCTCGACGACGTGGTCCGCGCGGTGACTCTCGCCACACTCGGGACACTCGACGAGCATGTCGTCGAACGTTTCGAGGTGGCTCGAAGCCTCGAAGACCGGTTCGGGCATGATCGTCGGCGCGTCGATCTCGACGTTGCCCTCGGCGACGGTGAATCGGTCGCGCCAGGCGTCCTCGACGTTACGCTTCAGGGCTGCGCCCTGTGGACCGAAGGTGTAAAACCCGCCGACGCCACCGTAGGCACTCGCGGACTGAAAGAAGTATCCACGGCGTTTGGCCAGTTCGACCAGTCGTTCGCTGGTTCGCCGTGCGTCTTCGCCCTCACTCATAGAGTGCCCTCAGTAGATCGACGTCGCGGACGATACCGACGAGGCGTTCGCCCGTCACGAGTGGGATCTGTTCGATGTCGTTGCTGATCATCGCCTTGGCCGCGTCCTCGATGGAGCGGCTCTGAGTCGCCGTCACGACGTCCTCGGACATGAACTCGCGAACGGGCCCGTTCGGCAGCACGATGTCTCGCGTCGGAAGCGAGCGACTGCCGACGGCCTTGACGCCCTCCCAGGACCACTCCGCGTCCTGGTCGGGGAAGTTGTTCCCGGTCGCTTCCTCTCCTTCGACGATTCGGGCCACGTCGATGACGTCCACTTCGGTGAGGACGCCGGTCATCTCTCCGTGATCGTCCAGGACGACGGTGTAAGGGACGTTCGCGTAGGAGAGTTCGGCCTCGGCGACGGGGAGGGGCGCCCCGCCGTAGGTCGTGTTGACGTCCCGAGTCGCGATTTCGTCAACGGTGGCGTCGGTCTCGACGTTCCCCCTGGCGATCGCGTGGACGACGTCGGTTACGGTGACGATCCCTTCAAACGCGCCGTCGACGACGGGGACGCGCCGGGCGGCCTCATCGACCATGAGCGCGGCGACGTCGCGGACGTCGGTGTCGGCGGTCGTCGTCGGGACGTCTTCCATCAGCATCACGAGCTGATCCTCGTCTGGCTGGTCGATCAGCGACTGTCGCGAGATCAGGCCCCTGTACTCGGGTTCGTCGTCGGACTCCGCGATCACCGGAACGGAGGAGAACGATCGCTCCTGGAGATACTCGAGAACGTCGCTACGAGTGCCCGGCAGCATCGCCGTCACCACCTCGTCACGAGGGGTCATCGCGTCGGCTACCTTCATGTCCACGGGATACGGCCAAAATGGGTATAAACCCAGTGTTTCTGCTGGCGACCGCCCACCGGTCGGATCTGGGTCACCGGTCGCGACTGGTCGACAGCACGTCTTTCCGAGTCCGGTCAGTATCCACTCGACACCCGAATAGCTTCGACCGCGGTGACGAACCCCGGAGTGGTCCCCACCATGGTACGCTCCGAACGAGTCGACCGACCGTGGGACGGTCACGCACGTTCCGACGACTTTATACGTCCCTGGGTGTGACTTTCTACCATGGTGATGGGCCCCCACCCACAACCGATCCCTGATGCAGAGACCGTCGTGGCGTCGATCGACCCGGATTCCGGCGGTGACGAGTACGTAATTGCCGACATCTCGACGGACGGTGCCTGGCTCTCGATGTCGGCCGAGTCGGCACCGGCACTCTCGAGCTGGCGATAGCTCGGAGTCGAGACTGTTTTTTCCACGCGGCCGCTAGACGCGCTCGGATGGACCACGACCCACGAGTGCGGACGGGCGACGACCTGGGGCTCGACTACCAGGGCAACATCGTCAGCCGCGGGCTCGGGAGACTCGTCCCCTCGTGGATCGCGAAACGGGCGATCAGCGTGTCGGTCTCGACCGATCGCGACGTCTACGACCGCGGTGAACCGGTCGCGTTCACCGTCACGTTCACCAATCGCCTCCCGGTCGCACTCACCGTTCCCACGCCGACCCAGCGACGCTGGGGCTGGACGGTGGATGGCTACCTCGAAGCGAGCACCGAACGTCGGTACCTCTCCGAAACGCCCGCGACCTTCCAGTTCCGTGCCGGCCAGACCCGTCGCATATCGGTCGAGTGGAACGGCCGCATTCGTCACACTGGCTCACAGGACGAATCGACAGTTCCGGAGCCCGGAGAATACGAACTCGCGGCGTTCCTCGCGACGAGACCGGAATCGACGCGCCCGTCGGACTCGACCACCATCAGGCTGCGGTGACTCGATCGGTCCGCGACCGGCCGATCCGCGTTCGAAGTCCGGCTCCGCTTCGTCAGTGGAGCGGTCGGGGCGATACGACTGGCCGGCAGTCACCTGAGGCCAAAAAAGCCGGTGGTCGGCTTCCGCTCCGATTACCGGTGGCGGTGACAGGCGGCCCGGTGGACGCCGTCTCCGTACTCCGGTTCGATCTCGTAGTCGGGGTGCTCTCTCGCACAGATGCTCTCCTCGGCGAACGAGCCGACCAGCAGGTTCGCCGCTTCGTCCCAGTTGTCGTCCGTCGATTCCGGATCGGTTTCGACGTCGCTCGCGATCAACTCGAGTGCGTCGTCGACGATGTCACCGGCCTCGCCGTCCGGGGTCGTTCCGTCGAAGAATCGACGTTCCAGTTTCGCTCGCGGCGCGTCGTCGAACGTTCGACGGTCGACGGCCCGCATGAAGCGGCGGACGTCGTCCCACTCGCCGTCGTCGAATCGAAACCGCTCCGGCGCGATGAGTTCCGGACAGCGGGTCCGGAAGCGACAGCCCGACGGCGGATCTATCGGGCTCGGGACTTCACCCTGGAGAACGCCCCGGGTCTCGCTCTCCCGCGGATCCGGCACCGGGATCGCGTCCAGGAGTGCCTTCGTGTACGGGTGCTGTGGATTCTCGTAGAGTTCCTCTTTCTCCGCGAGTTCGACGATGTTGCCCAGGTACATCACGGCGACCCGATCGGAGATGTACCTGATGACCGAGAGGTCGTGTGCGATGAAGAGGTAGGTGAGTCCGAACTCCTCCTGGAGTGACTCCATCGTGTTCAGCACCTGCGCCTGGATCGAGACGTCGAGGGCGGCGACGGGCTCGTCACAGACGATGAAATCCGGATTGACAGAGAGCGCCCGGGCGAGGTTGATCCGCTGGCGCTGTCCGCCGGAGAAGGCGTGTGGGTGACGATTGTAGTGGTGTGGATCCAGTCCGACCTTCTCTAAGAGCATCTTCGCCCGATCCTCGCGTCCCTCGTCGTCGAGCATCCCGTGGGCCTTCATCGGTTCCTCGACGATCTGGCCCACTTTCATCCGCGGATTGAGCGAGGACTGGGGATCCTGGAAGATCATCTGGATTTCCGAGCGCATCTCCCGGAGATCCGACCCGCTCAACTCGGCGAGGTCTCGCCCCTTGAAGTAGATGCTCCCGTCCGTCGCCTCGACGAGTCGGAGGATCGTTCGCCCGAGGGTGCTCTTCCCGCAACCGGACTCGCCGACGAGTCCGAGCGTCTCCCCCTCTCGAATCTCGAACGAGACGTCGTCGACGGCTTTTACTTGCTCGCGGTCGAACGACACCGGCGGGAACGCATCGCGATCGATCGTCAGTCCGTCGAACATTCCCGTATCGGACGTGAAGTACTTCTTGAGTCCGTCGACTTTCAGTAGCGGATCGCCGGACTGTCCAGCGGTCGGTCGCTCCATCGAGTCGATCCGCGGCTGATCGCTACTCATCTAACTCACCCCCTGTTTCGATCTCCGCCGCACGCGAGGCGGCGGTGCTCGTCTCCGCGGCAGCGTCGGTCGAGAGCGGTTCGCTCTCGTCGTAGCCCACGTCGAACGGATCGTACTTGACACAGGCCGTCCGATGAACGTGGTCGCCTCCGGTTTCGAGCGCTTTCGGTTCGGGGTGGACGCGCTGGCAGATCTCCTTCGCGTCCGGACACCGTGGGTGGAACCGACAGCCCGACGGTGGGTTGATCGCCTCCGGCATGACGCCGCTGATCGGGTTTAGCTCCTCGATCGTCCGATCCGGTCGCGGCATCGACTCGAGCAGCGCCTGCGTGTAGGGGTGGCTCGTCTCGTAGAACAGTTCGTCGACGGGTGCCTGTTCGACGATCTCGCCGAGGTACATCACGTTGACCCGATCGCAGATCTCCGCGACGACGCCCATGTCGTGGGTGACCCAGATGAAACTCGTTCCGTACTTCTCCTGGAGGTCGTCGACGAGGTCTAAGATCTGGCCCTCGACGGTGACGTCGAGCGCAGTCGTCGGCTCGTCGGCGATGATCAGGTTCGGCTGGCAGGCGAGTGCCATCGCGATCAGTACTCGCTGGCGCATGCCGCCGGAGAACTGGTGGGGGTACTCGTCGTACCTGGCTTCCGGATCCGGAATCCCGACCTCGCGGAGCATCTCGATCGCCTCCGCTTTGGCTTCGTCTTTCGGGAGGTCGCGGTTGACCTCGATGAACTCCCGGAGCTGGCCCCCGACGGTGAAGACGGGATTGAGTGACTCCATCGGATCCTGAAAGATGACGGCGATCTCGTTGCCCCGAATTTGCCGGCGCATCTCCTCGGTCGAGAGCATGTCGTCTCGCTCGACGAGCTCGCCGTCCTGGCGTTCCTCGACGGCGAAGATCGTCTCGCCCTTGTACGTTATCTCGCCCTGGACGATCTCGCCCGGGTTCTCGATGAGCCGGAGGAGGCTCATCGAGGCGACGCTCTTTCCGGCGCCGCTCTCGCCGACGATGCCGACGATCTCGCCCTCGTTGACCTCGAACGAGATGCCGTCGACGGCGCGAACGGTACTCGACTCGGTAAAGAACTGCGTCTTCAGATTCTCGACGCGTAGCAGTGGTTCGTTACTCATTGTTAGTTGTCAATACGGGGATCGAGGGCATCTTGCAGTCCGTCGCCGAACAGGTTGAAGCCCATGATCGTGATCATGATCGCCACGCCGGGCCAGATCGACAGCCAGATGTTCGAGTGCATGTAGCCGTGTGAGATGTTCAGCATCTGGCCCCAGTCGGGCGTCGGCGGCTGTGCGCCGTACCCGAGGAACGACAGCCCGGCGACGATGAGGATCGTGACGCCGATTTGCAAGGTCGCGTAGACGAGCATCGGTGCGAAGCTGTTCGGGACGATGTGTCTGAAGATGATGTGGCGGTCTCTGACCCCGGCGGCCTTCGCCGCTTCGATGTAGTCCATCTCCCTGACGCTCAGGACCCGGCTCCGAATTATCCGGGCGAACACCGGGATGAACGCGATCCCCACACCGATGACGACCCAGGTGATGCTCGCGTCACCGACGAACTCGGTGAAGACGATGATGAGGATCAGTGCTGGAATCGCGTACAGCGTCTCGACGGCCCGCATAAGGGTGTCGTCGACCCAACCGCCGTAGTAGCCGGAGACGGAACCGACGATGGTTCCGGCTACGAGTCCGAGCGCCGTCGCGCCGATGCCGACCGAGACCGACACGCGGGTCCCGTAGACGATCCGCGTGAAGTAGTCCCGACCGTCGGGATCGGTCCCGAGCGGGTGAGACCACGTTCCGTCCGCAGCGAACGCTGGCGGGACGTGACCCTCACCCTCCCCCGGCGCGGGAATGTGGGTGGGGTGGTCGAAGAACGGCAGCGCGTTCGCCATCGAGTAGTCGGAAAACACGCCGAACGTGATCCGAGAGAGGTTGGTGTCGATCGTGGCGTAGGCCGCGACGAACACGACGAAGGCGACGATGTACAGCCCCCACCGCGCCGTCGTGTCGCGCTTTATCTTTCGCAGCGTGTAGCGCCAGCCGACCTTCGATTCGCCCGACTGCGTGCCCTGGGTATCGTCCTGATCGAGTTGAGATTCTCCGATGGCCATACTTACTCTCCCTCACCGTAGGTGACGCGCGGGTCGACGTACGCGTAGGCGATGTCCGTGATGATGACGCCGATGACGAACAGCGTGGCGAGCAACATCGTGATGCCCATCACCACCTGGTAGTCGTTCTGCTGTATCGCTTCGATGAACAGCCGACCCATGCCGTTGATATTGAAGACGTACTCGGTGAGAACGGCGCCACCGATCGCCGTCGACAGGTTGAGCCCGACGATCGTGATGACCGGGAGCTGGGCGACCTGGAACGCGTGCTTTCGCAGTATCGTCTGTTCCGGAATGCCGTACGCGCGGGCGAGTTTGACGTAGTCCTTCTGCAGCGAGTCGATCATCTGCGTCCGCTCGACGCGCATCAGGGTCGCCATCTGCAACGTTCCGAGCGCGATCATCGGCAACAGGAGGTGGCGTATCGACTCCCAGTACAGCTCGGGATAGCTGTTGATTCCGCGGTACGCATCCGGGGACCGCCACGGATACACCAGGCCGCTCGAAGGGAGCCAGCCGAGCGTCACGGCGAAGATGAGAATCAGCATGATGCCGATCCAGAACGACGGCGTGCTAACGCCGATGAGCGCGACGATCCGCGAAACGTGGTCGGCCGGCTTGTTCCGCCGTTTTGCAGCCAGTATGCCGAGCGGAATCGCCGTCGTCAGCGCGAACGCGTAGGCCGACAGGACGAGCAGGAGCGTCGGTGCGATCCGGTCTCCCATGAGCCCGACGACCGACCGGTTTCGATGGATACTTTGGCCCATGTCACCCTGCAAGAGGCCGGTCATGTAGGTAACGTAGCGTTCGTGAATCGGTTGATCGAGCCCGTACCGGGCCTCGATCGCTCTCACCAGCTCCTCGTCGTACTCCTGGCCGTGAAGCATCATGCGGACCGGATCCCCTGGACCGAGGTTCGCCAGCGCGAACACGATGATAGAGATGCCAAGGAGGACGGGTATCGATTGAAGGAATCGAAATATCGTGTACTTGAGTAGTCCCATAGTTAGGCAATATTGTGTATTTCTTTACTATTTTCGCCCGAAAGGGTGAACCCCTATATCGCCGGCAGTCCGGTTCCGGTGGGTAGCTGGCTTTTATTCGAGCGAGACGTCGTAGTGCGGCGAAGCCAGGTTGGGGTTCGACGCGACGTTCGGGTGGGCCTCGAGCCCCTGGACGTGCTCACCAAAGGCCATCGTATTGTCCTGGGTGAACGCCGGCAACGCTGGCAGTTCTTCGACGATCTCGCGAATGACCGGCTCGTAGATGTCGAATCGCTCTTCCTGTCCGGCCGTCGCTCGGCCCTCTGCGATGGCATCGTGGAAGCCGTCACTTCCCTCGTAGAAGTGACCCTGGTTGACCCCTGCCTGACTCTCGTGGAAGAGTGGGTAGAGGTAGTAGTCCGGGTCGGGACCGCCGGTCCAGCCGAGGAAGTACATCGCGTAGTCCTCGTACTCCCCGGTCACGTACGTGTCGACGAGGGCGTCGAACGAGAGGATCTGGACGTCGGCGCCGTAGCCGATCTCGTCGAGCCGGGTCGCGATTCGCTCTGCGAGCTGTGCGCGAAGCCCTTCCGGGGCGATGATGGTCGGCTCGAAGTCGTCCGGTGCGTGTTCGTCGAGTAGCGCCTCCGCTTCGTCCGGGTCGTACTCCGGCAGGATGTCCTGGTACTCGTCCTCCGGGAAGCCCCAGACTTCGTTGACGACCGGTGGAACGGGGCTGTACATCGGCGACGCCGTGTGCTCGGCGTTAGTCTCGATGAAGTCGGACATCGAGAACGCGTGACAGATGGCGCGGCGGACCTCAGGATTCTGGGTGGGTCCTTCGTTACAGTTGAACGCCATGTACATGTACGTCGGACTTTCGGCTCCCTCGACCACGACGCCGTCCTCTCCCTGGAGGTCGTCCCAGTCGTCGTTCGGGATGTCCATGATGACGTCCGTGTTGTCGGCACGGATGTCGGAGATACGGCCTGCCTCGTCGGCGTGAGCCTCGAATCGGATCGTCTCGAGGTTCAAGTCGAGGTCGTCGTCCCAGTAGTCGTCCCAGAGTTCGACCTCCGCGTACTCGTTCGCGGAGAAGTCGCCCCACGTGTACGGGCCGGAGCCGACCGGGTTGGTGTTGTACTCGTCCCGGTCGTCGGTTCGCACGCTCTCGTTCGAGATCGTGACGGCCATCGTCTGCAGCTCGAACGGACCGTAGGGATCGTCCAGGTTGACCTCGAGCTGGTAGTCGTCGACGATGTCGATGCTCTCGATCATGTTGTAGCTGGAGGCGTTCTCCGTGTCCTCCTCGACCGGCGCGGAGAACGAGTGGGCGACGTCGTCGGCCGTCAGCTCGTCACCGTTGTGGAACTCGATACCCTCGTGAATCTCGAAGATGTATCGCGTTCCGTCGTTTTCGACGTCCGGGAAGTCCGTCGCGACGTTCGGTTCCAGTTCGAGCCCTTCGCCGAACTCGTAGAGTCCGTCGTAAACGAGCTGGTACACCTGTGCGCTGTAGGCGTCGTTCGCGATGACGGGGTCGAAGTCCTCGTCACGCTCCTGTGACTGCGTTACGTGGAGGGTGTCGCCGTCGCCATCGCCGTCGCCACCGAAGCAACCGGCGATCGCTGCGGCTGAAATCGCAGCACCCGAACCAAGCACGCTTCGTCGAGTGAGTTGCGGCATATCGTGTGCCATAGTATCAATTTGCTCT
>SLIS01000174.1 GCA_007135505.1 Halovivax sp. | reverse complement strand
TAGGAGACGGCCGGCCGCCCGGTGATCTCCATCGCCTGGGCGCGGGCGTCCGTCTCGGCGGACAGCACCGTCTGCAGGCCGAACGAGTCGTCGACGGCGACGCGGTCGCCCGGCTCGATCCGGTCGGCCATTCGCGGGGATACCTCGGTCAGCACTTCCTGGTTGTTGCCGTGCTGTTTGACGATAACCTCGTTCTCGATGCACTCCTCGACGGACGCGACGTACAGCGGCGAACTCTTGAGCGTCTCGTTCTCCCGCTCGGCCAGGTCGACACGGTCGCGCAGTTCTTCGCGACGCCGCTCGGCCGACTCCAGCTGGTCGGCGAGTTTCGATCGCACGTCGATGAGCTCTTCGTAGTGTGACCGGAGGGCGTCGAGCCGCTCCTCGTCCGGGAGGTTCGGATCGATTTCGCGACTCGGTCGGTCGGGCAACGACGGACTTCGAGGCATTCTGACGAACGATGGATAATCGGCGCGCGTAAATGTGCCTTTGGGTCGCGGAGCGGGCGTGGTTCTATCGACCGAAAGCGAGACGAACGACGCCGCGGCGCGAGTCGAGCCGCGTTTCAGGCCACGATTTCGGCCAGTTCGTCCAAGCGGTCGTCGTAGCGACCGATGGCGCGTTCGACGGGCTCGGGCGAGCGCATGTCGACGCCGGCGGTCCGGAGGAGCTCGAGCGGGTACTCGCGTGAGCCGAGGCGGAGGAACTCGCGGTAATCGGCCGCGGCGGACTCGCCCTCGTCCAGAATGTCTTCGACGAGTGCGAGGGCAGCGGAGATGCCCGTCGCGTACTGATAGACGTAGAAGGCGCGGTAGAAGTGCGGGATGCGCATCCACTCGCGGGCGATGTGGTCGTCGAGGGCCGCGGGTTCGTAGTAGCGACCCTTCAGCTCGCGGTAGACGTCGTCGAGGCGGTCGGCCGTGAGCGGCTCGCCGGCCTCCTCGAGTTCGTGGGCGCGGTGTTCGAACTCGGCGAACAGGGTCTGACGGAAGAACGTCGAACGAATCCGTTCGACGAACTCGTTCAGGACGTGGACGCGGAACTCGGGGTCCTCGACGGTCTCCAGCAGGTGCTCGGTGAGCAGCGCCTCGTTGACCGTGCTCGCGACCTCGGCGACGAACAGCTCGTAGTTGGCGTAGACGTAGGGCTGGGATTCGCGGGCGTAAGCGGAGTGCAGCGAGTGACCGAGCTCGTGAGCCAGCGTGTACATCGAGGCGACGTCGTCCTGGTAGTTCATCAGGATGTACGGGTCCGTGTCGTAGGCACCGCCGGAGAACGCCCCGGAGCGCTTGCCCTCGTTCTCGTAGACGTCGACCCAGCGCGAGTCGAGCCCGTCGGCGAGTCGTGACTGGTAGGCCTCGCCGAGCGGGGCGACGGCCTCGATCACGTGTTCGCAGGCCTCCTCGTAGGGGACCTCCGGTCCCTCGCCGCCGGTCAGGGGCATGTAGAGGTCCCACATCCGAAGCTCGTCGACGTCGAGTGCCCGTCGCTTGAGTTCGGCGTGTCGGTGGAGCGCATCGAGGTTGTCGTTGACGGTCTCGACCAGCGTGTCGTAGACGTCGACGGGAATGTTGGCGTCGTGGAGGGACGCCTCGCGAGCCGTGTCGTAGTTTCTGGCTCGTGCGAGCTTGACGTCTGCGGTGACGCTCCTCCCGTAGGCCGTCGAGACCGTGTTTCGCAGCGACGCCCACTCCCCGAAGTACGTCTCGTAGACGTCCTGGCGGAAATCCCGGTCGGGACGTTTGAGGAGGTTCGTGACGTTGCTCTGGGTAATCTCGACCGATTCGCCGTCCTGGTCTCGCGATTCGTCATCGCTCGAGTCGTCCGAGGCGCTCCGCGCCTCGCTGTCGGTCACCGACGGGAACGACATGTCCGCGTTCGCGAGCATCGAGTAGACGGTCCCCGGCGCGCTTGTCACCTCACCGAGGTCGGCAAGCAGTCCCTCGACCTCCGGCGAACGGGTGTGGGGCTTCATCCGCAGGACGTCGTCGACGTACTGCCGATAGACCGCCAGGTCGGGCTCTTCGTCGACGAACGACTCGAACGCCTCCGCGCTGAGGTCCTGGAGTTCCGGTTCGACGAAGGAGGTCGCCGACGAGGCCTGCGCCATCAGTGACTCGGCCCGGGAAGCCATCGCCTGGCGGTCCTGGTCGGACGTATCCTCGCTGCGACGCATGTCCGCGTAGGTGTAGACCGTGCTCACCTGTTGCATGACGTCGTCGCGCGTCGAGAGCACCTCGAGGAGACTCGCCGCGTCTTCGGTCGTCCGCCCCTCGTAGGATTCGAACGTCTCGACGCGGTCGGCCGCCGCCTCGTAGGCCTCTCGCCACGCGTCATCGGACTCGTAGATTCGCTCGATCGCCCACGTCTGCTCCTCGGGAACCGCCGAACGGTCGGGAACGCCACTCATTAGATTTGTTTCGAATCGCAACAGGTAAAGGGTGACGAAGTCGGTGACTCCTCGTCGTCGGTCAGCTCCGCAGTTCGGCGCCGACGGCCGTCCGGATCACCCGGGCGAGCCCGAGGACGATAACGAACGTGCCGATGAGGACGACCCCGACGTAGAGAAAGGCCCCGAGTGCCCGTGCACCGAACGGCCCCTGCGAGAGGAACTGACTGGCGAACCAGGAGCCGGAGGTGATGACGACGAATCCGATCGCGATTCGGATCGAGGCGCGCCAGTAGGCGCCGTACTCCTCGGGCTCGAGGTTCATGTTCCTCCTTTGGGGAGGCGGATACCAAAAACGTACCTGCATCGCCGCGGTCGGTCGGCGAATTCGGGTATCGGTCGTGTGAGTTGAAACCGTCACTCGCTCGCGAAGTCCCCCAGTCCGGTCTGT
>SLIS01000377.1 GCA_007135505.1 Halovivax sp. | reverse complement strand
TGTCGTCCATCTCGTCGTCATCCATCTCGTCGTCATCGACGCCATTCTCCTCATCGTCCGCGTCCTCGTCGTCAACGCCGTTGTCTTCCTCGTCGACGTCGTTCTCTTCCTCGTGGTCCTGCAGCGTTTCGATCGTGAAGGATTCGACCGTCACGTCGTCGACGTCGAACTGCTCGATGGTGAGGTGGTCGATCTCCTGGACGTCGTTGTCCTCTTCGTCGTCGACGGCGTCATCGTCCGCTTCCTCGTCGTCGACGCCGTTGTCGTCCATCTCGTCGTCATCGACGCCATTCTCCTCGTCGTCGACGCCGTTGTCTTCGTCATCGACGTCGTTCTCGTCCTCGTCATCGTCGTTGAACAATCCACCGAACCAGTCACCGATGCGGTCGATGATACCGTCGCCTTCGTCAATCTCGAGGTCTTCGAGCGTCATCTGGTCGACGTTCATCTCCTCGATGGTCAGTTCCTGAACGTCGAGTGAAGACGCGTCTTGGTCGAGAACGGTGTCTTCGACGTCGTTGTCCTCGTCGACGGCGTCATCGTCCGCTTCTTCGTCGTCCATCTCGTCGTCATCCATCTCGTCGTCATCGACGCCATTCTCCTCGTCGTCGACGCCGTTGTCTTCGTCATCGACACCGTTGTCGTCGTCAACGCCGTTCTCTTCGTCGTCAACGTCGTTATCGTCCATCTCGCCCTCCTCGAAGTCCTCGAGGGTGACGTCTTGGAGTTCGAGCGATTCGATCTCGATGTCCGAGATCGTGACGTCCTCGATCACGTCGTTTTCGTCGGCGTCGTTGTCGTCAACGCCGTTTTCCTCGTCTGCGTCTTCGTCATCGACTTCCTCGTCGTCCACTTCTTCGTCGTCCGTGTCGACGTCGTCCTCGTCGTCTTCGTCGATCTCTTCTTCGAGCTCTTCGCGGTCCTCGACGTGGAGTTCCTCGACGTGGAGTTCGTCGATCGTCACGTTCTCGATCGTGACGTCATCCAGTTCGAGTTCGCCCACCTGTACGTTTTCGAGCGTCGCGCTCATCTCTCCGGTGTCTTCGTCACCGCCCGTGTTCGCAGTCGCCATCCCCGGCCCGGCGAGGGCGACACACAGTGCGACGAGTACGACACCGATTGCCTGTAGTCTTGAGACCATACGAACCGTTCAGTCTCCGCTGTTCGGGCTAAAACACGCAGACTGTTTCACGATATTCATCGAGAAACGATGTATTTGCATCGCCCGCACCGTTAGTAAGTCCCTATTCACGACTGGCACCGCCGACGTGATGCGATCCCGTGTGACCGCCACGAACCCGCTCGGTGGATCGACTATCGGCGTCAGGGGCCGACGTAATCCAGGCTTCACAGCTGTTGTCGCTGGTTACCGGATCGTGCGAAGTCGTACCACATTCCTGTCGCGGTGTCGATTCGGTTCCGTCCTGATACGGCGTCGATCGTTCACACACCCCGTGGGCCGCCGGAACGCAACGTTTACCGACACCGCCACGAACTCTCCGAGCGATGCGTGAGTGCTTCGAGCTCCGTGACGTCGACGCCGGCGGCCGCATTGGCGAGCTCACGGTACCGCGTGCCGGCACGGCGATCGAGACGCCGGCGCTCTTGCCCGTGATCAACCCGCACCTGGACACGCTGTCGCCCCGACGACTCCACGAGGAGTTCGGCGCCGAGGCACTCATCACGAACGCCTACATCTTCCACGGCTCCGAGGACTACCGCGAGCGTGCGCTCAGCGAGGGGCTGCACGAGGTTCTCGACTTCCCGGGCGCGATCATGACGGATTCGGGCTCGTTCCAGCTCGCCGAGTACGGCGAAATCGACGTGACCACCGAGGAGATCCTCGACTTCCAGGCGGCGATCGGCTCGGACATCGCGACGCCGGTCGACATTCCGACGCCGCCCGACGTCTCCAGAGACCGTGCCGAAGCGGAACTGGCGACGACCCAGGAGCGACTCGAACTCGCGGCGGAACTCGACACCGGTGAGATGCTCGTCTCCGCCCCGATCCAGGGGTCGACGTACCCCGACCTCCGAGCGCAAGCGGGCGCACACGCGGACGCGACCACGCTCGACGTCTTCCCGATCGGCGCGGTCGTCCCGCTGCTCAACGACTATCGCTACGCCGACGTGGTGGACGTCGTCGCCGGAGCGAAGCGTGGGCTGGGTGCCGACGCGCCCGTCCACCTCTTCGGGGCCGGCCACCCCATGATGTTCGCGCTCGCGGTCGCGCTCGGCTGCGATCTCTTCGACTCGGCCGCGTACGCCCTTTACGCTCGAGACGACCGCTATCTCACCGTCCGAGGGACGCGCCACCTCGACGATCTCGACCACCTGCCGTGTTCGTGCCCCGTCTGTCTCGACCACGGTGCGGATGGCCTCGCCGCCCTTCCCGACGACCGTCGCGAGACGGCACTCGCCGCACACAACCTCCACGTGAGCTTCGCCGAGATCCGTCGGATCAAGGCCGCGATCCGGGCCGGAAACCTCCTCGAACTGGTCGAAGCCCGCGCCCGCTGTCACCCGGCCATGCTCGACGGCTATCGAACGCTCCTCGATCACGCCCGCCAGCTTGAGCGAACCGACCCGGTCTCGAAGGGGACGTTCTTCTACACGTCACACGAGAGCGCGCGTCGGCCGGAAGTCCTTCGTCACCACGATCGGCTGGAGCGACTGTCCGTTCCCGACCGACTCTTCCTGTCCGAATCCGGCGACGACCCGCCGACGCCGTACGACGAGACCTGGCGCGTCGTCGCCCCGTTCGGTCCGTTTCCGCGGGCCCTATCGCGAAGCTATCCACTGACGGCGGCGGTGCCGACGCGCACCGACAGATCGGCGATCGAGGCCG
>SLIS01000220.1 GCA_007135505.1 Halovivax sp. | reverse complement strand
GTCGTCCTCTACTCTGGGGCCGACGCCGACGAGCTGTTCGAGGAGGTCGACGGCCTGCGGACGAACTTCGACCACTACGACAGCCACGTGAAGACCGCCGTCTACGAGTCCAACGACCCCGAGGCCGAGACGGCCGTCGTCAGCCTCTGGGAGACCGATCGCGCCGCGAACACGGCTGCGGGCTTTCTCGCCGACCTCCCCGACGTGGTCAGGCAGGCCGGCGACGACGACGATGACTCGTGGGGAACGATGGGGATGTTCTACACCGTCAAGCCGGAGCACCGCGAGGACTTCGTGAGCACGTTCGAGGAAGTCGGCGGACTCCTGGGCGAGATGGACGGCCACCGGAAGTCGGACCTGCTCGCCAACCGTGAGGACGAAAACGACATGTTCATCGCCAGCCGCTGGGACTCCCGCGAGGACGCCATGGCGTTCTTCCGCAGCGACGCCTTCTCCGAGACCGCCCAGTACGGCCGCGACGTCCTCGCCGACCGGCCGCGACACGTCTTCCTGGCCTGAGACGGATCGGTGTAACGAATCACAGCAGACCGTATGAACCGCGCTCCGCGCCGATCACGGCTCGGTTCTTCGTCTATCAGTCGGACGATACGTGGTATCGCGTCGTCGAGCCACGCCGCGTCGTCGGACCAGTACGACTAGCGCCCGAGCTCCTCGTGGGCGCTCGCGAGGTGTCTCGAGGCCAGCGCGGCGAGCAAGGAAAGTTCGCCGGCGAGCGCGCCGACGGCGATCACTTCCGCCAGCGCGTCGGCGTTGGCACCGGCCGGGTCGCCGCCCCCGCGCAGACCCATGACCTCGAGCGCTTCTGACTGCGTGGGGAGTTTCGTGCCGCCGCCGACGGTCCCGACCTCGAGGGAGGCGAGCGAGACGGAAGCGTAGAGGTCGACCGTTCCGTCCTCGCGCTCGCGCGTGTTCATCGTGGTGATGGCGTTCGCGCCTTCGACGACCTGGGCTTCGTCCTGGCCGGTCGCGAGGAAGGCCGCGCCGACGACGTTCGCGGCGTGGGCGTTGAAGCCCAGACTCCCGGCTTTGGCGCTGCCGATCAGGTTCTTTCGGGTGTTCGCCTCGGCGATAGCGTCGGCCGTCGTGTGGAGTCGCCCCTCGACGACCTCGCCGGGGATGACGACGTCTGCGGTCACCGAGCGACCACGGCCCTCGACGGCGTTGATCGCGGCGGGCTTTTTGTCCGAACAGAGGTTTCCGGAGAGTGCGACCAGCGAGGCGGGCGTCTCGGCTTCGACGACCGCACAGGCCTCGCCGGTCGCGATGGTCGCCATGTTCATGCCCATCGCGTCTTTGGTGTCGTAGGCGAAGCGCAGGTAGACCGAGTCGCCGACCACGTAGGGTTCGACGCCCAGCAACTCGCCGTGGCTCGTCGTCGACTCGGCGGCCTCGGCGAGCGTCTCGAGGTTCTCCTCGACCCACGCGACGGTCTCGGCGGCCTCGGCGACGCCGTCGACGCGGAACACCGGCGCGCGCGTCATGCCGTTTTTCGTCACCCGGGCGGTCGCCCCGCCTGCGGAACGAATCACGGAGAGGCCGCGGTTGACGGAGGCGAGCAGCGCCCCCTCGGTCGTCGCGAGCGGCAGGTAGTACTCCCCGTCGGCGGCACTGCCGTCGATGGGGACGGGGCCGGCGACGCCCATCGGCACCTGGGCCGCGCCGATCATGTTCTCGACGTTCGACTCGGCGTCAGCGGCGTCGAAACTGTACTCGCCGACGGTCTCGAGTGCCGTCCCCGTCTCCCGCTCGATCAGCAACCGGCGGGCCGCGACGGCCGTCTCGTGGTCGGCGTGGTCCTCGAGTTCGTGCAGCCGAAGTTCACCGTCACGTACCCGCTCGGCGAGCGTCTCCGCGTCAGTCATGGGTGGAGGTCACGGCCGCGATTCCTAAGGGTTGCTGATTCGGTCAGCGCCAGGCGTCGATCCGCCATCGGTCGTCGTAGACCGACACGGTCGTTCGTCTCGAAAATACTTTTCTGCCCGCCCAGCCCATTTACTCGTGTATGAGTACTATCAAACGACACCTCGCTGTGCGCACGAGAACCGGCACGAGCGTTCGACGAACGAGCGCGAAAGTGACGCGAACGATCCGGCACTCACCTAGCCTGTCGGAGCCGGCACCCGAGTCCGAGGGTCGCCGACCGCCAGGACGCGTTCCACCGGGCGGGTTCACGACCGGGTGAGCCGAGATCGGCTGGCGCGAGTCAACACACAACAGTTACCGTAACTGCCCTCGAGGGACGGCCCATGGCAAGGATTCGACGACCGCGACGAGAGCGAGAGACGAGTGGGGGATCGGATGGACGCTGAAGCGATCGACGCGGCCACGCGCGAGCGACTCGAGGCGGCCGTCGACGACCTCTCGGCCGACCTCGTGTCGTTCGCGGCCGACCTCGTTCGCGTCCGAAGCGTCCCCGGCGAGGAGGGGCCAGCCCAGGCCCTCGTCCGGGAGAAACTCGAGTCGCTCGGCCTGCAGGTCGAAGCGATCGACCCGGCGGACGTTGCTGGACTCGAGGACCACCCCGAGTACGTCGAGCCGGACGTCCCCTACGACGGCCGGTCGAACCTCGTCGCGACCCGCGAGGGGACGGGCGAGGGCCCATCCCTGCTCTTCAACGGCCACGTCGCCGTCGTCCCCGAGGGCGCCCGCGAGGCGTGGTCGTTCGACCCGTTCGCCGGCCGCGTCGAGGACGGCCGACTGCTCGGCCGCGGCGCGTCGGACATGAAAGGCGGCGTCGCGGCGATGATCTTCGCGCTCGAGGCGCTCGAGCGCGCGGGGGTCACCCTCGCCGGCGACCTCACGGTCAGCACCGTGCTCGAGGAGGAGTACG
>SLIS01000463.1 GCA_007135505.1 Halovivax sp. | reverse complement strand
GGCTCCGTGGATCTGTCCAAGGTGGCCGAGTACGGCGACGAGGGGAATCCGCGCGCCTGGTCCTGGTCCGGTGCCGTGTATGCCGCCAACCGCGGCATGCTGGAGATGATCGAGATCCTCAAGGTCAAGCGCGAGTTCCTCTACCTGCTGCTGACGCTGACGCAGGAGAAGAACATCAAGGTCTCGCGCTTCCCGCTGATCCACATGGATCAGACCATCGTCGCCCACACCAACCTGGCGGAGTTCCGCAAGTTCCTGCAGGAGAAGGAAAACGAGGCGCTGCTCGACCGCATGGTCATCATCCAGGTGCCCTATACCCTGCGCTATCAGGACGAGGCCCGGATCTACGAGAAACTCACCTCCTCCACGCCCACCTTCAAGGAGGTGCACCTGGATCCCCACGCCCTGAAGGCGGCGGCGGTGTTTGCGGTGCTCACCCGGCTGCGGCCGTCGGAGCGTGCGGACCTGGATCTGACCAAGAAGGTGCGACTGCATGCCGGCGAGGACGTGGAAGGCGTCTCCCACTCCGAGGTGGAGCGAATCCGCAACGAGAACCCGGACGAGGGCATGGACGGCGTCAGCCCCCGGTTCATCGTCAATACCCTGGCCGGCGCCATCAGCCGCAGTGAAAACAAGAGCCTGACCACGCTGGACGTCCTCATCGCCATGAAGGATGCCATCGAGTCCGATGCCCGCATGGACAGCAAGGAAAAGAAGTCCTGGGTGGATCTGCTGGTGACCACGAGAAAGGATTTCTACAACCGCTGGGTCAAGGAGGACGTGCACAAGGCCCTGTTCGTCTCATTCGAGCAGGAAGCCCAGGACCTGCTGGAGAAGTATCTGGACGAAGTGGAAGCCGTGCTCGACAA
The DNA here is from genome assembly GCA_007135505.1 of Halovivax sp. Next base: position 1,989 of record SLIS01000463.1, on the reverse strand, counting down.
CCGCAAGGTTCAGGACCCCATCACGGGCGAGGAGCGCGAGGCGGACGAGCGCTTCCTGCGCGGCGTGGAGGAGAAGATCAGCATCTCCGATGCCGGCAAGCACTCCTTCCGTCAGGAGGTGGTGCGCAAGGCCATGGGCGCCTACAAGCGCGGCGAGAAGTTCACCCTGGGCAGCCACGCGCGACTGCGGGAGGCGGTGGAACAGTACCTGTTCCAGGAGCGGCGCGACGTATTGCGCCTGGTGACTTCCAGTGCCCGGCCCGATGACGAGACGCAGAAGAAGGTCTCGGCCGTCGAGGACAGGCTGGTCAGCGATTACGGGTATGACGCTCACAGCGCCCGCGAGGCCCTGAACTACGTCACGACCCTGCTCTCCCAGGAATGACCGGCCCGCCCCCGGGCGCGCCCGGGGGCGGTTGCAACGGAGGCAGCATGCGCGACGACGACAGACAGCCCATCTCCCGCATGGCGGTACAGCACCGCTGGTACGACCTGTTCTCCCGCGGTGCCCGGGACTGGTTACGGCATAACCAGAAGGTCCGGGAAGCGGTTCGCGAACACCTGCCCGACATGGCCACCGGCTCCGACATCCTGAGCCGCCCCGGGGATCGCACCGTACAAGTGCCGGTGCGGTTCATGGAGCACTACCGCTTCCGCCTGCGCGACCCCCACGAGGACGACGGGGTCGGCCAGGGCAGCGGCGAACCCGGCGACGTCTACCGCACCGGCGGCCAGCCCAAACGCGGCAAGGGCAGCGGTGAAGGCGGCAGTGGCGAGGGGGAGATGCAGTTCGTGCTGGAGTTCCAGGTGGACGACATCGTCGACTGGATCTGGCAGGAACTGGAACTCCCGGATCTCAAGCCCAAGACCGCCGATGCCCTGCAGGATGACGAACTGACCCCCGAGGGCTGGGACCGACGGGGCCCGCGAGCGCGGCTTGACCGGCGACGCACGGTCAAGGAAGCGGTCAAGCGGCGCGCCGTACAGAAAGAGCCGGTGCCGTTTACCGACGACGACCTGCGCTATCGCCAGCTCTCCCGGCGCCGGCGGCCGGCGATGAACGCCGTGGTGGCCTTCATCCTGGACGTCTCCGCCAGCATGGACGCCAACCGGCGCAAGCTCGCCAAGGCCTTCTTCTTCTGGGCCAGCCAGGGTCTGCGCCGCCAGTACGGCAACATCGAGACGGTTTTTGTCGCCCATACCAACGAGGCGTGGGAATTCACCGAGGAGGAGTTCTTCCAGATAAGTGCCACGGGCGGCACCGTCGCCTCCAGCGGTTTCCGCAAGGTCCAGGAGATCTTCACGGAACGCTACGAGCCCAGCCACTACAACCAGTACGTGTTCTACGCCTCGGACGGCGACAACTTCGCCGACGACCGTGACGCCGCGGAGGCGCTGGCCGTGGAACTGGGCAATCAGGTGAACTTCATGGGCTTCGTGGAGACGCCGCAGAACCGTTTCGAGGCTTCGCGGTCGGAGACCGGGCGGCTGTTCAAGTCCCTCGAGGCGCGCAACTTCCCGGTGAGCAGCTACACGGTGCACGGCAACGAGGACATCTGGGACGCCATCCGCGCCTTCTTCCGCCGCCAGGCCACCGCGGAATCCGAGTGATGGTTCCGAGCAGGCAACCCTGTCCCGACGACCGCAGGAGGTGACCGTGGAACATGTGCACGGACCGGAGATGAGCAACGAGCAACTGGCCGATTACGCACCACGCATCGAGGGGCTGGCGCGGGATCACGGCCTGAGCTTCTACCCGGTGGACTTCGAGCTGGTACCCAGCCAGTTCATGATGGAAGTCGCCGTCTACGGGCTACCGGTGCGCATGCCCCACTGGTCCTTCGGCGTGCGCTACATCTACCAGTACGTGCAGCACCGCATGGGCAACTCGAAGATCTTCGAGGTGGTCTTCCCCGGCAACCCCAACCGCGCGTACCTGGTGGACGACAACGCCCTGCCGGAGAACACCCTGGTCACCGCCCACGTGCT
>SLIS01000328.1 GCA_007135505.1 Halovivax sp. | reverse complement strand
CAGCGGCTGGACGGCGTATCGCTCCATGGCGACGCCGATGACACCGACGATGATCGGCGCGATGACGAGCGCGACGATGAAGGCCACGCCGCCGCCGAAGATCGCGCCGGTCGCGGCCATCACCGAGACGGCGAAGAACGCCCCGAGGGCGAACAGCTCACCGTGGGCGAAGTTGATGACGTGCATCACGCCGAAGATCACGGAGAGACCCGCGGCGAGCAACACGTAGACCAGCCCGACGGTCAAACCGTCGAGCAGTTGCTGGAACGGCCCGAGTAGAAGCGGTGTGAGTTCGAGCGTTACTTCGATCCAGGCGACGAGCACCTCATGTGACGTATCACCTACCATCGTAGCGATGACGGCTACAGATCACAGCCGGTGTCGTCACAGTCCGGTGCGGCCGCCTCGCCGTCCAGTTCTGTCAGGAGTTCGACGTCGGCAACGTCGCCGTCGTCCGGCGCGACGTTCTCGGCCATCCAGACCGGATTCGTCGCCTGCTGGTCGCACTCGCGCAGGGTCACGTCGCCGAAGATGGACTCGTACGACATCCCCGACAGCACCTCCCTGACTGTGTCGGGGTTCCGAGAACCAGCCTCCTGGATGCCCTGGGCGACCATCATGATCGAGCCGTATCCGACTCGCGAGAAGTTGTCCGGTGGTGCCCCGAACTCGTCCTCGTAGTCCGAGACGAACTGTTCGTTCGTCCCGGTTTCGAGGCTCGGTACGTACCGAGTGCCGCTGTAGACTCCCTGGGCCGCCTCGCCCGCGCCGCCGCGGACGACGGCGAACGAAGCCGTCGTCGTTACGATGGGAATCTCGTCGTGGAGTCCGCGCTCGTGGGCCTGCAGGAGGAACCGTATGAGGTGACCGCCGGTCGCCCCCACGACGAGCGCGTCCGCCTCGTCGGCACTGTCCGCGAGTTGCGTAATGAACGCCTCGAAGTCCGTCGCACCTGCGTCGGGCGTGACCGTCAACACGTCCTCGTAGTCGTCGGACAGGGCCTGCATCCGTCCCTCGAACTCCTCCTTCACGGAGTGGCCGTACGCGTAGTCCGCGATCGAGTACATCATCCGGTCGCCGATGTTCTCGGTCGTCCACTGGGCCATCACTTCGGCGATCTGTGCGGTGCTCGTCTCGAACCGGAAGACGTACTCGTTACAGTTCGAACCCGTGATCGAGACGTCAGCTGCGCCTGGCGTGTAGATCACCTCGTTCTCGAATGCAACCTCGTTGATCGCGAGAGCAACCGAACTGGAAATCGCACCCGTCAGGAACTGCGCACCATCGCGTTCGATGGCCTGATTGGCCGCCTGGATGCCGTCCTCCGCGTTCAGCTGGGTGTCGTAGTCCTCGAACTCGATCTCGAAGTCGAACTCATCGCTCTCGTTCACGTGGTCGATCGCGAGGAGTTCGCCCTGATGGCGCTCCTCTGCGAGGTCCGCGAAGTCACCAGTAAACGGCTCGAGAACGCCGAATTGAACAGTGTCGAACTCCTCGTCGTCGCCGTTTTCGTCGCCCGGATCACCAATGCATCCCGCCAGTGTCGAGACGCCGACCGCCCCGAGCGCCCCCGCGCTCCTGAGGAGATCCCGGCGTCGTTGATTTGTGCTACCACGAACCATAGCTACGGAGGAAGGTGCATAGCAATCATAATAGCCTGTTCCCCTCACATGACGGGGTTTTATGAGTGTCTCGACCCATCCATCGCGTTCGCCGTGGATTGAATCCCGCACCCGGCTGTTCGGTCCCGGTTACGATTGCCGTACACGCGGCGAGGAGCTCGTGGCAAAGACCCATGACAGTTGTCGACAAAGAGCAGGACGAGATGTCTCGACCAACCACGACGTACGAGCAGCTTGCCGATCTTGGTGCCGAGGAACCGACGCTCATCGAGGGACTGCCGGGCCACGGCCTCGTCGCCTCGATCGCCGTCGACCTGCTAAACGACCAGCTAGACCTCTCTCACTGTGGGAACATCGCCTCCGAGGCGTTCCCGCCGGTCGCGACGTTCGACGACGGCCTCGTCCAGGACCTCGTCAGGGTCTACGGCTGTGGCGAACCGTCCGTGATGACCCTGCAGAGCGACCTGACGATTCCGGAACAGGCCTACGAACCGCTGAGTCAGTGCGTGATCGAAGATATCGCGACCGAGCTCGAACGCGCCATCTTCATCGCGGCGGCGCCGGCGAGTTCCGAGGAACAACTCGGCAGCGTCACCGGCATCGCGACGACCGAGGGGATTCGAGAGGAACTCGAAGCGGCCGACATCCAGCTCGCCGACGAGCGTGGCGTCGTCGGCGGCGTTACGGGCGCGCTCGTCAGGCAGTGCTATCAGGACGGCGTGCCGGCCGCGCTCCTGGTCGTCCGTGCACACCCACAGCTGCCGGATCCCCGTGCAGCGAAAGCCGTCGTCGAGAACGCGCTGGAACCGCTCGTCGACTTTCAGGTCGATACCGGCCCGCTCGACGAGCAGGCCGAAGAGATCCAGCAGCGCATGCAACAGGTCGCGAGTCAGTTCCAGCAGGCCCAGCGGGCAGCTGGGGAGGGTGGTGACGACGGCGGGTTCCGGTCGGAAGGATCCGGAATGTACCAGTAGGCATCGACGGCGGCGGACTAGTCCTGACGGCCGGAATCGGTCGAAGACCCGGAGTCGGCTACCTCCCCCGGTCCGACGTCTTCGCCCTCCTTGATGGCCTGTGCCTGCTGTTCCATCGCCTCGACGTCGACGTCTGCCTCCGCATCGATCTCGCCGATGATCTCGGCGATGTCGTCGAGGCCGATCAGTTCTCTCGTTTCCTCGTCGAAGTCGAGGCTGTCGAGCTGGCCGTCGACCTCGGCGACGTCGCTGCCGGTGAGATGTT
>SLIS01000265.1 GCA_007135505.1 Halovivax sp. | reverse complement strand
CGCGAAGATGATGCCTCGGCCGCTCCGGAGCTCGTAGGTTCCCCTGAGCACTTGCCCGAGCGTGCCGAACGCGACGACGGGTGCGCCGACCCAGAGGGTGACGAAGACGAGCGGTCTGGTCTCGGGGATGAGTGAGAAGAGAGTCGCGAGTAGCCCGAAGACCAGCAGGCCGACGTGTTGGGCCGTCACGTTCGATCCACTCGGGTCGTCGTCACCGATCATAGCCGATCCCTCTCGATCCGTCGTCAAATACGCTCTGGTGTCGGGCCCACCTACCACCACTACGTTTCGTCGGTCGGAACGACCCGGTTCGTGAGGTTCTCGGCAGACCCGGAGTCGCGAAGTTCTTCGACGTTCGCCGCGACGATGTCCGCCAGGCGATCGTAGTAGGCCGGCGTGTGGCCGGCGTTGTGTGGGGTCAACTGGACGTTCGAGAGCGTCCAGAGCGGATGATCTTCCGGAAGCGGCTCGGGATCGGTGACGTCCAGGGACGCGCCTCGCATCTGGTTCGACCGGAGTGCGGCCACCAGCGCCTCGGTATCGACGACCGGGCCGCGTGAGACGTTGACGAGTACGGCGTCGGGCGGCAGCGTTTCGAACGCGGCACGGTCGATCAGCCCACGCGTTTCGTCGGTGAGGGGGCACGCGAGTACGAGGTACTCCGTTCGAGCGAGTACGTCGTGAAACGCCGATTCGTCGAACCCGACGACGGTGTCGGCCGGTCCGCCTTTCTCCGGTGTGTACCGGACGCCGATCCGCTCGACGCCGAATTCCTCGAGACGCGAAAGCGTCGCCCGACCGATTTCGCCGAGTCCCACGACAGTCACGGTAGATCCCTCGAGTTCGTGCGCCCGGTAGTGACGCCACTCGCGGCGTCGCTGTCGGCGGTTCCCTTCGTCGAATCGTCGAACGAAGTGCAGGATGGCGCCGATCACGTGCTCGGCGATATTCGGTCCATGGACACCTGCCGCATTCGTCACGGCCACGCCGGCCGCCTCCAGTCGGTCGAACGGGAGGTGCCCGGTCCCTGAGTACATGCAGGCAAACAGTTCCAGTTCGTTCGCGGCCGAGAGCAGGGGTTCGTCGATCTGTAACCCGGTCACGACGGAGACCGATTCGATCATCGATCGTTCCGCCTCCGGCGTCCGGGCGATCCGGATCGACGCACTCGGCAGCCGTTCGCGGAGCGCTTCGGCGTAGTCGTCTATCGGCATTCCGTGGGTACCACGCCGAAGGACGAGAACGTCGTCAGTTGCCATACCCCGACCATCGTATTGGACGCCCTTATATACGTAGTCCTCAGGTGGAGGCGAAAGAGCGGCCACGAAACGAGAGGTCGGGAGTGCTGTTGTCAGTCATTGCATCCACGGTCTCGGACCAGCAGGCAGTACCGGCGCTGTTTCTGCGTTACCGGCCCGCAAATTCGGGTTCCTCGTCGCTGAAGAATGTTCCGACGCCGGTCGCGTAATCGTTCGTTTTGGTGAGCCCCGTTAGTCGGTCACGTTCTGCGACGAGGTGGTCGTCGAGCGAGCGATCCGCGCCGTCGAATAGGAGTCGTCTGATCGTCGCATACGCACGCGTCGGTCCGGTCGCCAGTTCCCCGGCGATGGTCGCGAGCCGATCATCGAACCCGTCGGCTGGTACCGCCTCGGTGACCAGTCCTCGCTCGACTGCCTCCGACGGCTCGAACGGCTCCCCGAGTAGCGCGAACGCCTGTGCCCGTCTCAGTCCCACGAGCCGCGGGAGCAGCCACGTGATCCCGCCGTCGCCCGAGAGACCGATCTTCGGGTAGGCGTACTCGATGCGGGCCGAGTCGGACATGATGGCGACGTCGGACGCGAGTGCGAGACCGAGCCCACCACCAGCGACGATCCCGTTGATCCCCGTAACGATCGGCTTCGGAGCGGTCGTCATCGTTCGAACGCTGGCGTGAAGCGGACCGGCGATTTCGTCGATCGCCGACTCGTCGCTCTCGTCCCCCTCGAGGGCGGACAGATCCGCACCGGTGTTGAAGGTGTGTCCGGACCCGGTGAGGACGATACAGCGCACCCCGTCGTCATCGGCGAGTAATTCGAGGTTCGTCGCAATCGCCTCGGCCATCTCCGGATCCATCGCGTTGTGGCGGTCGGGGCGATCCATGACGACGCGACCGACGCCGTCGGTTTTCTCGACTGACACGTGCGGTGATTGGCTCATACGATCGAGTCCGATCCGTACCGTCAAAAACGAGGTGGTTCTCGGTGACTGAGCACGCGGTAGGGGGCGATTCCATCGGTGAAACCGAACTGCTCGTCGACTGATAGTCGCTAGCGTGCAGATCGCCGCTCGCGTGCCGATCGCCGGTATTGCTCCGGCCCACGGGCGTGACGTTTCAGACCGCTTATTAGGGGTCGTTGAGAGTGGCGGCATATGGAACGCGTAGACGTAGCGATCGTGGGCGGTGGCCCTGCTGGGGCGAGTGCTGCCGAGCAGGCGGCGGCCCACGGCGCCGAGACGATCTGTCTCGAACAGGGCGTCCCGCGGGAAGATCGCGAGGAACTCGGACCGGACTCGACCGACGCCGCTGGAATGCTCGATTACTGGGTCGACATCATGGACGAGGACTACCGGGAGATTCCGGACGACGTCATTTTGCAGGAACTTTCGGGGACGGACTTCGTCGGTCCGTCGACGCGCGTCGAACTCGACACGACGGGGATTGACTCGACCTACCCCGAGTTCGGCTTTACGTTCCATCGCGCCCGAATGGACGACTGGCTGTACGAACGAGCCCGTGACGCCGGTGCCGACATCCGGGTCGGTACCAGCGTCTCGAACCTCGAAACCGAGATTCACGTGAGCGGGCAGACCCACACGCTAACGCTTT
>SLIS01000108.1 GCA_007135505.1 Halovivax sp. | reverse complement strand
GTCGTCTTCGCTCGACTCGTCCGAATCGGACGAGTGGACAGCGCTCTCTACCGTCATCGTCGCCGACTGCAACCCGAAGGCGTACGAGAAGTCGTAAACGCAACCATCCGCAGTCGGGCGAACGTCCTCGGCGAGTCCCCACTGGAAGGCGAGCATCGGCGGCGTGGGGCCATCGAAGTCTTCGATGACGGCGTCGCCGTCCGAATCGGTGACCGCTCGCGTCGTCGTCGTTCGGGAGAGAACCGGTGTGCGGGCAAGTACGAGGAGACCGATCGCGACGAGAACGCCGACGAGGAACGGAAGCGACACGATCGCGACGAACGCGACGAGTGCGACGACCACGGCCACGGAGATGCTACAGAGTCGTTCGACGCGGTGATATCGTCGGACGACGGCGACGACGGCGTCGCGGTCGGTTCGTCTGTCGGTCGAGGAGGACACGCGTTCGACTCTCTCGAGATATCAATTAGTGCTACCGATCGAAGGGGCTGTCGTGACCGAACGGAAGAACAGGTGGAGATGCTGGACGACGAGAAGCGAGGGTCAAAACAGCGTTGGGAGCCATAGACCAAGTGCGATCAATACGACTGCGTGAGCGGCGTGACGAATCGCTGCCAATCGATATTTCGACCCTCGTTCGGCGAGTTCGCCAGCCACCACGATCGGCGTCGTTTCGGTCGCGGGTTCCAGCACGGGCCCGTCTCGTGCCTCCCGGACGGTCCCCTCGATCGATAGCTCGTCGCCGTTTCCGACGACGAACGCCTGGTATCGATCGGGCGTTACCGAGTTCCCGCCGACGCTGAATCCGAGTTCCGGATCGCCGAAGAGCCCGCGATCGCCGATCAACCGCAGTCGCTCGAGGACCTTCGTCACCGGATCCGGTTCACCGAGGCGGACGTCGACCGTCGGATCACCCAGATCGAGGGCTGGATCATCGAATGGGTCGTACGGCTTGTTCGGGTCCTCCGATTCGGGCGCGAGTGCGTCCTCGTCGAACCGGACGTATCGACCCTCGTGTCGGACATCGAACGCGCCGACAGCCAGCCCGCCCTCGGCGGTCTCGGTCGTGGACGAACTGCGACGGCCGGGCGAACTCGAGTGACGACGGATTCGCCACGCGAACAGCGCCGGCCGCCGATCGACGGCGGAGACGGTATCGGGTGGGTCGCGCTCGGGCGTCGCCGACTCGAGGACCGAGATCGGTCCAGAGATGATCGTCGCATCCCCGCTGGCTCGTTCACGCTCGAGGGTCGCCGCTGCACCGCGGATCGATCTGTACCGCTTGAACGCCTTGAACGTCTGATAGAGGGACGCAGCTCCGAACAATACGAGCAGAAGAGGGACGAACGTCGGATCGAACGAGATGTCGAACGAAAGATCGATCGAACCCATACGCCAACCTGCCAACAAGGGAGGATAATTGTTGTGTGATTTGCACCGGAACGTGACCTCCTCACGGATGCTCCAGCGGCGAAAACGCACCGAATCGTCCGAAAGACGTACACGAAGCAGTTAGAACGGCGACGACAGGTACGCCTTCGGCACCGCATTCCGCACCGTTACCAGCGGATCGACCACCTGACTGATCTCGAGGCCGCCGACCAAACTCGAGAACAGGTATGCGTCGGTCTCGTCGAAGCCGTGTTCGGCCGCGAGCAGTTCGATCGCGTCCCGGTTCGCCAGTTCGCACGCTTCCTCGAGCGTCTCGGCGCTCGCGATGGTTTTCCAAGCGTCGTCCATCTCGACTAACGGGCGCTCGAGGCCGATGTCCGTCGCGTCACCGTCGATCACCTCGAGAGTCACGTCGATCTCGGTCGCGATTTCGGATCCGGTGCCGCACATCTCGCCGTCGGCCATCACAGCCTTGCAGTCGCCCATCGCGAGCATCGCGCCCTCCTGAAAGACCGGGCAGTAGGCGACGTTTCCGGCCGTCATATCGGTCGTATCGAGGTTTCCGCCGTGGTCGTGGGGAACGAGCGTCGTGTACGACTCCGAGGCGGGTGCGACGCCAATAGTTCCGATGACCGGGTCGATCGGGACTTCGAGCTCGTCGAACTCGAGGGTTTCGCCATCCGCCGAAATCGGAGTCATCCGCGTCCGCGGGGCCTCGATATCCTCGTGGCCGTCGAGCAGGCCAAAACCGTCAATGGTGATCACGCGACCGTGTTCCTCGGCGATTCGGATCTCCTCGATCTCGACCCGGAGCACGTCGCCGGGTTCAGCATCCTCGAGTGCGATCGGCCCCGTTGCGGCGTTGACTTCCTCGGGGACCGACTCGATCACGTCCGATTCGACCTGCACCGCGCCGTCTAAGCTGTCTCTCGTCTCGATCGTTATTTTCGCGCCCGATTCGACCGTGACGAGCGCCTCGAGATCGGGTGTGAATTCGTAGATCGCTCCATCGTCGTGGGAGATCGTCTCGCGCGACATACACGGTGCTATCTGCCGGCAGGGTGGTAAATCGATCCCTCGAGGACCCACCGTGTCGGCCGTCCGGGGTTGTCGTTCCCCTTGCGTGTGCGACACACACATTGATACGAAGCTCAGGTGTGGAAACCGTCGGTATGGGTTCCTTGATTCGTCTATCGGCGAGACGACTGCCAAATGGCCCGAACGGACCTCGCGACGGGGGGTTCCGATGAGCGACCTGCCCCCGATGACATCAGTCAAGCGCTGGCTCGTCACGACGAACCACAAGGACGTCGGCCTTCTCTATCTGGCGACGGCCATGTTCTTCCTCGTGCTCGGCGGCGTTCTCGCGTTGATATTCCGCATTCAGCTGTGGGTTCCGGGCGGAACAGGGCTGCTCACGGGCAGCGAGTACAATCAAGCCGTCTCCGCCCACGGGCTGTTGATGGTGTTCTGGTTC
>SLIS01000211.1 GCA_007135505.1 Halovivax sp. | reverse complement strand
CCGGAATCCGACTCGAAAGACGTAGCGAGCGGTCCCTTCCGGCGAATCGATGGTGTCCATACCTGTCTCTTCGACTGCGACCCAGAAAAACTCGAGCAGGAAGGCTACGAGGTCCGTCACGTCAGCGATAGCCGGCCGGAGATAACGCGAGTTCGATCGTCTCGATACCGAGAGAATTAGTCCGCTTCGTTGCGGTGACGCCCGGTCGACGGTATTCGTTCGGCTACGAACACCGCTCCAGCGCCCACCCGGCGAGATTACGGACCTCCGCATCGGGATCGTTTTCACGCTGCCTCCGAAGGTGCTCGACGGCGATCGACGGGCCAAGGTGGCCGAGCGCTTTACAGGCATTCCGACGCACGACGGGCGATGGATCGTCCAGTAATTCGAGCAGCTGCGGGATCGCGTCCTCCGTCCCGTCCTCACCGGTCGCTGCGAGCGGAACGAGCACGCTCGAGGCGTTCCCTCGCACGATCTCGTCGTGGCTATCGAGACGATCGATCACCACTGGCAGTTGCGTCGCACTCTGCTCGGGGTGGGCTGTGGCTACGTCCGCAAGCAATCCGAGCGCGTTCCCACATATCTTCCCTTCGGTGCTCGCCACTACGTCGCCGAGGGCCTCCACGTGCGCAACAGTCGTCGAGGGATACGCGGACGTCACTCGACCCAGGGCAGACAGGGCGTTCGTGCGATACTGCTCGTCAGCGTCGTCTACGCCGTCGAGGAGTTGCGGTACGACTGGCTTTACCGCTGACGGGTGGTCTTTTGCGATGGCCGCGACGAGGAAGACGGCGCGTCGCCTGATCGAGACGTCGTCCCGATCTAATAGCGCCGAGAGCCTCGGTACCAGATCGAGAAACGTCGGTGTCGGTGCCGAGTCGGCGAGTTCGATCAGACAGTCGAGGGCCGCTGCGATCGTCGATTCGTCGTCCCCGTCGACGTACTGGACGATGGTATCGACGTGTTCGAGCACGGCTTCGGGATGGTCCCGTCCGATTTCACGTAGCGTTCGCAGTCCGAGCGCGTCCGTCGCGACCGGCTTGCGCTCGAGTGCCACGACGATCGGCTCGATGAATCGCTCGCCGACGTCCTGTACCCGTGCGACGTTCGCCAGTGCGATCACGAGCTTCGCCTGCGCGTCCGGTGCCAGGGGGTGATCGCTCAACGCAGCGTAGAGGTCGTCGCGGTCGATACACTCCGGATTCGCGACGGCCGCGATTCGCAAGTCGTCAGCGGATGGCCTCTCGCTCATCCGTTGTCACCTCGGTTCGTCTTGCGAGCACTGCCTGCCGGCCGTCTTGCCGATCGCCGCTTCATTTTCCGTTGGCCTCCACCGTCGCGTCCGATTCCCTCTGGAGTGTGGTTAGGAGGTCCCCCTCTCGCTGGAGCGCATCGTCTTCGATTGCTGCTGCTTCGCGAGTGAGGTATTGTTCGAGTTGCTCGAATCGATTCGCCCACCGCATCGGAACGCACAGCGGCACGGATCCACGTTCGTGCTCGCTTCGCTCGATAGGCCCGCGTCGACGACTTCGGTCGGGACCGGTCCCCTCGTGGACGTCGCCAGTCCACTCGCGAAGCGTTCGAGCGTACCTCGACAGTGCGGCTGCTTTCCGAACTCCGTCGTCGGTGTACGTGCCGGGCTCGTCCGGTACGTCGACGCGTGTCCGTTCGACGTGTTGCGTGCCGTCTCGTTCGCTCCACGATGCGAGCAATTCGAGAGTAGCATCCGAAGCGACCTTCTCGAGGCGAACCAGGACAATCCCGCCTTTGGTGGCTCCCTCGTGTTTAGGTGCCGGGAACAGGGTCCCGACGTGAATCAGCCGACCCGTCTCGTCGTCAGCCGTCGGCGAGCCGTGTACCGCCGCCACTTCGTACCCATCCGCCTCGAGTTCGAGCCCGAGATCGTATACCAGCGGCGTGACCATGTACTCGAACGACTCGCCGAGGGAGCGTTCGAACTCGGTCGCCGAGTGCACGAAGTGATGGTTCGCACCACGGATCCCCGACAGTCGGTCGGCCAGGTCGGCGTTCTCGTCGAGACCAACACCGAGAAACGTCGTGTGAATGCCGTCAACGGCCGCATCCTCGACCAACTCCGTGAGGCCGTCAGCTGCCGTGGTCCCGGTGTTCGGCATCATGTCGGTGGCGATTACGACTCGGTGCTCCACGCTCGAATCCGGCATTCCTTCGCCGAGCAACTCGGTCGCCGTGGTGAACCCCGCGGCGAGGTTCGTCCCGCCGCCCGCCGCAACCTCGTCGACGTGGCGCTGAATAGCCGCCACGTCAGTTGCGCCGACGTCTCGCAACGGCTTCGCAACGTGGGCGTCCTGGTTGAACACCACGACGCCGAGCCGATCACTGTCGCGTAACTGCTCGGTCAGAGCACACAGCGCGCGTTTTGCTGCCTCCAGCTTCGTCGTGGCGTCGTCATCGTTCGCATGCCGCCGCCCGTGTCGGTCGTAATAGTAGTCGTCGAACGACCCGTTCATCGACCCGGAAACGTCGAGCACCACGACCAGCTCGAGACGCGGTCGTTCGAACGCGTCGACGGGGAGCGTCGAATCCAGCCCGACCGCCAGGTACCGTTCGACGTCGTCGGTGAGCGGATGCGTATCGACCGCCGTCGAAAACCGTGGAGCGAACATGGCGTCCGTCTCGGTCGGGTCACCGGTTTCGAAGTGGTACTCGGCGAACAACCCCTCGTCAGTGATCGCGGCCGGGCGTGGCGTGTACCCGTTGTCGATGTTCCGGCGAAAGTTACTCGCGTCGCCCGCGCCGCCCGTGGTGAGACCGATAGTCGCGTTACTCCGGTGATCAGCGTTGATGGATGCTTGCTCGACTGTTCCTCTATCAGTCGAGTGGTTCCTCGG
>SLIS01000158.1 GCA_007135505.1 Halovivax sp. | reverse complement strand
CGCCGCTCCCGAGACAGCCGGCCAACCCGACGGTGCCGGTCGCCCCGACAGCGGTCAGAAACCGCCGGCGAGACCCGATCGATAATCTGGCCCTGCGCGTGGCTTTGTCACTCCGTCGCATGGTAAGGGATTGACTGCTTTTGTATATATAACTTTGGGAAGGTTTCCTGCGAAGATACGCCTCGAGTCCTCGACCAGCTCGATGGCGGCCGGCTAGATCGCAGCCGATTCGGCCTCGCGTTCGGCCAGCGTCTCGGCGATCAGCTGACAGAACTGCGGAAGGTCGTCGGGAACGCGTCCGCTGACGATGTTGCCGTCGCGGACGGCTGGCTCGTCGACGTACTCCGCGCCGGCGTTCGCGACGTCGTGTTTGATCGCCCGGTAACAGGTCATCCGCTGTCCGTCGACGATGCCGGCGTCGATCAGGATCCACGGGGCGTGACAGATGGCGGCGATGATCGTGTCCGTCTCGTGGGCCTCCCGCGTGAACTCGAGGACGTCGTCCAGAATGCGCAGGTTGTCGGGGGAGAACCCGCCGGGAAACAGGACGCAGTCGACGTCGTCGACCGACAGCTCGTCGAACTCCGTGACCGTAAACCGGTTCCCCTCTTCCATCACGTTCGGTGGACACGGCGAGCCGAATCGACCGGTGACGATCTTGTCCTCGAGGTAGGGGCGTGTCGACTGCCCCCGTTTGATCGGTACGACCTCGATATCGGCGCCCATCTCGCTGAGTGCGAGCAGCGGGAACTCGAACTCGACGTCCTCGAACTCCTGGCCGACGATCATCGCGATAGTCGCGTCGTCGATCGGTGTACTATCGAACATCGACCTGACGTATGTTCTCGTATCCCATAAATTCACCTCAACGTCGGCCACGCACCGGTGGTTGGGGGGAATACTGGCCGCAGGAAACCCGAACTCGGTGACGGGGGCTGCCCCGTTACGCGTGGCGGATTCAGCCGGAAGCAAACTCTCTCGACGTCGACGATCGCAGTGACGCTTGCAACCGACCGTCCGAACGCCGCCGGGAGACTCGGGGGCTCACCGTGGCTCCGGGAGAGCGATGTCGTACCGATCACCGAGTTCTTGCAGGTCCTCGTACACGCCCGCGGACAGCGGAACGCCGGCCGAGAGCCGTCCGTCTTTGGTCCTGGTTTCGATCTCGCCGGGCAGCATGATCTCGTCGGTCCCCTCGTTCGTCTGCTGGGCTTTGAGGTCGTCGATCAGCTCGCCGACGTCGGCGGCGAAGGCGGCGGGATCGCGAAACGCGGCGACGTCGATGGCGCCGAAGAAGTGACCCAGATCCATCGGCTCCTCGTAGTCGCCGTACAGTGGCCCGACCGACGGGCTAGTTCCCGACCCCGACAGCAGCCCGCAGAGAACGTCGACGACCAGCGCGAGTCCGTAGCCCTTCGGGCCACCGACCGGTCTGAGCGCCGTGACGTCGTGTGGGTCGGTCGTCGGTTCGCCGTTCTCGTCGACGGCCCAGTCGGCCGGGAGGTCCGCGTTCGACTCCTTGGCAACGTGGTCGATCTTGCCCATCGCGACGACGCTCGTCGCCATGTCGAGCGTGATCGAGAACTCGCGGTCGGTCGGGATCGAGACGGAGAGCGGGTTCGTCCCGAAGAACGGATTTCGCCCCCCGAACGGGATCACGTCCGGGCCGACGTTCGTCATCGCGATTCCGATGTACCCCGCCTCAGCGGCCCGCTCCGTGTAGTAGGCGGCCGTACCGAAGTGATTGCTGTTCGCCACCGAGGCCATCGCGACACCGGTGTCGTCGACGACGTCGACGAGGCGTTCCATCGCGAGGGTGCCGGCATACTGGCCGGGTCCGCCATCGGCGTCGACGAGGAGCACGGATTCGGTCGCCCGCTCGATCGTCACCGCGGGTGACGGATCGAACCCGCCGGCCTGGAAATTCTGGACGTACGCCGGGAGTCGGGCCACGCCGTGAGAGTCGACGCCCCGAAGGTCGGCCCGGACCAGCGCGTCGGCGACGAGCGTCGCCGGTTCGCGATCCACGCCGGCCGATCGAAGGACGTCGTAGACAAACTCCTGGAGTTCGCCGTGATCGAGACGATACCCGCTCTCACGGCTGCTCGTACCTGTATCGGTCATCCGTGTTACTCCGTATCGAACCGAGTAGCATCAATGTTATTATAGAACGACTTACCTTTCCGATCACGGACGCTCACACCGTCCGCCCTCGGGCGTACGGACTGTACAGGGATCGTCGGCGGACCCCAGCGTCGGCGACAGACTCGTTCAACTATGTTGAACGAACGTCGCTCGATGACTCGATCGCATCGTCGCATGCAGCCCTCCAGCCGAACTCCCCGCCGCGTCGTCGGTCGATCGCGCGCGGATTCGACTCTAATCCGTCCCGGTCCGTCACGCTCACTAATCTTTATCTACAATCATGTTGAATACCTGTTCATGGCGGAATCCCGCTCGGACGACGATCGCGGCAACCGAATCGGTTCCATCCAGCGGGCGTTCGCGATCGTAGACGAGTTGGAGGCCCGCGGCCGGTGTGGCGTCTCCGAACTGGCTCAGGCGGCGGACATGCCAAAGAGCACTGCTCACGTGTACCTGCAGACGCTCCGGGACGCCGGATACGTAGTGCAGGTAGACGGCGAGTACCGGCTCGGTCTCCGGTGGCTGGCCCACGGCGGCCGGACCCGTCACGAGATGGATATCTATCAGGTGGCCCGGCCGGCGATCGACGAACTCTCACGCCGGACGGGCGAGGTGGCGACCCTCGGCGTCGAAGAGGGCGGCAAACGAGTGTTACTGTACTCGTCGGAGTCTCCCGAAGGGGTCTTCGACAATTCGCCGACGGGCCAGTTCACCCACATGCACTGG
>SLIS01000276.1 GCA_007135505.1 Halovivax sp. | reverse complement strand
TACGGTCGAGGCGTGGCTGTGGCCGGTCGGGTTCGTCGAGGACGTGAATGACGGGATCGGGAGCGGAGTGGAGCGAGATGGCGGGGTAGTCCGACATGGCGGCCTTCGCGTCGGCGACGCTCGTCGGCTCGCTCGTCTCGACCCAGACGTTCTCGAGGTGTCCGTCGAGCGTCGGAATCCGGTTACACGACGCGGCAACGTCGACGGTGTGGGGTGTCAATTCGGCACCGTCGAACGAGCCAAGTAACTTCATCGACTCCGACTCGAGTTTGGCCGCCTCGCCGCCGATGTGGGGAATCGCGTTGTCGATGATGTCCATCGAACTCACGCCGTCGTAGCCGGCCCCGGAGACGGCCTGAAGGGTCGCAACGTGAACGCGTTCGACGCCGAAGTCCGCGAGCGCGGCGAGCGTCGGGACGAACGTGATCGTCGAACAGTTGGGGTTTTTCACCAGCGCGCCGTCCCAGTCCCGCTCGTCGCGCTGAACTTCGAGCAGGTCGATGTGATCAGCGTTTACCTCGGGTATCACCAGCGGAACGTCCGGAGCCATTCGCTGGTTCGAGGAGTTCGAGGAGACGACGTAGCCCGCCTCGCAGAACGCGGGTTCGACGGACGCGCCGACGGAGGAGGGAAGCGACGAGAACAACAGTTCCACGTCGTCCGGGACAGCCGACGGCGTCGTCTTCGAGACGGTCACGTCGGCGACCGATTCGGGAATCGGGGAGCCAGTTCGCCACTTCGCGGCGTCCCGATAGGCGCTGCCGGCACTCGAATCACTGGCGGTCAGGGCGGCGATCTCGAACTGGGGGTGCGGGTCGAGCAACTCGACGAGTCGCTGGCCGACGGCACCCGTCGCACCGAGGATCCCAACACGTACGGTCATCGAACTCGCCTCGGAGTCGACCGAGGAAAACAGTTTGGGTGGCTACGAGGGTAGTCGAGTTCGTTTCGCTCGAGTCCGCGTTCGCATCGAGTTGCAGACAGCGGGGATAGGACAGCGATCAGAACCCGAGCGCCGATGGACGTCCGTCCGGCGCTCCCCGAAGATAGAAGATATTAAGCGCCGGGAGTCGAATCTACCAGCCAACGACCGCAGGTCGGGACCGAACACCGCAGGTCGGTTCCGAGTTGCGTCTCATCGACTACAACCATGCTCGACAAACTCACCGATCCGATCCTGGAAACGCTTCAGGAGGGAGCGATCGTCAATCGGCTCGTGCTCGTCGCCGGGTTCGTGCTCGTCCTGTACGGTGCAGCTGAAATACTGCTGGTTTACGCGGACATCTGGAATCAGCTGATCCCGGCCGATCCGTACGATCCGTTAGAACCCGTCCTTCGTAGCTTCCTCGCGACGGTCCTCGGCGTTACGGCGATCGTCTTCGGCGTCGTGATGGACTTCTCCTGGAACCCGGAAGCCGAACACTGAGTACCGGATCCGATTATAGCTGCTCGAACCGAATACCACCCGGTAGTAGTGTTTGCTTCAGGTGACCAGTTAGCCGCTCGGTGGATTGGTTCTCCCAGGCTCACGAGTTCGATGTGCGTTACCGTCCGCCGGCCAGCCGATCGTTGATACACGACGGGTTCCGACCGAGACCTGGAACCGAAAAGAGAGTAGCCGATACCCGATCAGGCCGGCTGTGCCGTCCGCTGCTTGCGCGTGACGTAGCCGGCGACGCGATTGCGAACGCCCTTCGACTCGATGTTCGTGAGCGTCTCGACGCTCTCTTTGTTCTGCTCGAAGTCCTCGGTGAATGCCTCCGGATAGCGCTCCAGGAGGAGCGTTGCCGTCTTCTTCACGTAGGCGGGTTTGATGGCCATACGAGTTCGTCCGACCTGTAGCCCTTAATAGACACCGTTTTCCGATCGGAACCGTCTGCCCCACGACGCTGATGGCTGTACGTCCAAACAACCGATTTCGGCGCTCAATCACCCTCGTCCGGTCGGGTCGCCGAATCCAGGCGATCGACCTTCTCGGTGAGGGCAGCGTGTTCGAGGAGTCGATCGAACGCCTCTCTGGTCCGTTCGTCACCGGTTCGGTCGACGGTCTCACCGGCGCGGGCGATGCGTTCTATCCCCGCCTCCGTATCGAATCCCGAAGTCTCGAGCCTGGAGGCCACGACACTCGCTTCAACGACCGCGCCGATGGCCCGAGAGAGCGTCGGGACCCGTCGATCACGACCCCGAGCCTCCTCGGGGTCTAGCTCCCAGCGTACCCACGACGTCC
This sequence comes from Halovivax sp., assembly GCA_007135505.1. The sequence goes on along the minus strand of SLIS01000276.1, from coordinate 647 downwards.
CGCGGCTCCGACCCGAATCGAGACGGTTCACGGCCACCCGAACCCAGGCGTCGGATACGTCGAGCACTGGTTCGTCCAATTCGACCACGGAGAGGGCGGCGTCGACGAAGACGACCGGATCAGTTGTGAACTGGACGTACCCCTCGCCGGTTCGCTCGAAGTTTCGCCTCGTACGAGTCTTCCCCCACGTCTTCGCGGTCACACGCTCGCCCGCGAACAGACCAAGCGGGGCGACGTTCCACCGACCGTTCGGCCCATGGGTGGTCACCAGCGACTCCGTGACGCCGGTCAGCTCCACGGGCCAGCTAGCGTCCGTCTTCGTGCCGGTCTCAGTCCCCGGAGTCGCGTCGTCGCCTTCCGCTGGCCCGGTTGCGTCAGGCTCGGTCGCGTTCGATCGCTCCCGATCACGGTCGCCGGTCATACTTGAACGTGCCCGCGTTCCAGGGCGATGAAGAGTCCGGCAGCGGTGATGTCTGCCGTCGTTCCCGGGTTGACGCCCCGATCGACGAGCTCGCGTGCGAACTTCGAGACGGCCGTCCGATCCGCCGTGAACGAATCACGGTCGACGAGACGGGCTGCTCTGGATCGGACCTCCTCGCCAACGGTTTCGCCGTGACGTTTCACGACGAGCGTGTCCGGGCGCTCGG
>SLIS01000372.1 GCA_007135505.1 Halovivax sp. | reverse complement strand
TTCGGGACGACGATCTTCCGGTGATCGGCCATACGTAATGCGGCCCGGTGGAGATCCGATCCCACGTCAGTGCCGACGCGAATGACGAGCGGGTCGTCGATATATCGGCCCGCTACGTCCGCGTACGTCGCGACGCCGACTCCCAGTCGATCGCTCGCGCCGGCGAACGCTTCCAGTGCGGCTCTGCCGACCGACCGATACGTGTCTTCCCCGGTGAGGACTGACAGTTCGAGCAGCGAATCAGCAAGTGCCGCGTTCGCTTCCAATGGACGGAGTGGCCGGGACAACAACGCGACGGGTTCCGTCGGCCCGTCGACGAACGAGTCCCCCTCTCGAAGACGATCGATCGTCTCGTCCGCGACGGTTCGGGCGTCAGCGACGGTATCCGCACCGAGCACGGACCGTGCAGTCGTCAACGCCCCGAGAACCCGCACCTGGTCGACGAGCAAACAGGAGGATGCGGACGATCGGGTCTCGTCGAGGACGTGTTTCACGGCGCCCTGGTGGACCAAGTCGGTCCGCACCGTCTCGAGCGCACGTGACGCGTATCGTGCGAAGCGTTCGTCGTCGGTGTACCCCGCGTAGGTCAATAGCGCGTCGATGGCCAGGCCGTTCGCGCCGGCGATTATCGTCCGGTCGACCGGCGGATCGTCGGCGGTGGCCCGTTCGGACGGGGCGCGCAAATGTACGTCCGCATCCACCGGGGCCTGACTCGCCGCGAAGGCACCAGTTTCGGTACTCGCCTCATCCGGATTCTCCACCCAGAGCGTCGTCGTCAGGTACTCGATGGCACGTTCGGCGGTCGATCGGTACGACTCCTCGCCCGTGTGGAGATACGCGTTGGCGAACGCGCGTATCAGGGCCGCATTGTCGTCCAGGCGCTTCTCGTACTGAATGTCGGACCAGTCTCGTTCGAGCGCGAATCGGTAGAATCCGCCGTCGTACTCGTCCAGCAGGTTTGCACCGACGGCGTCGAAACACCGCCGGGCCATCTCCGGATCGCGGCCGAGCGTGAATTCGAGTGCACCCGGGTGTGGAAACTTCGGCGCATCACCCCAGCCACCGGCCCTCTCGTCGAACGCGGCGTCGAGGGCGCCGTACTGCTGGGAGACGATGGCCGAGCCGAGCGTCCCGGCGGGCGGCTCGTCGTCTCGAAGCGCCCGCGGGACGTGACCGGCGTCCGCGCCCGCGTCGTTCCACCGGGTTCGGATCCGACCGAGAACGGACCGCATTCCGTCCGGGTCCAGATAGGTGGCTCCGGAGAGAACGGTGCCGTCGGGAGTGAGAAATACCGTGGACGGGAAGCCCCCGACGTTATAGCGATCCCGGACCCGAGGCCGGCGGTCGACGTCGACGCGGACGGGAACGAACTGGTCGTTGATGGTTGCGGCAATCCGCGGGTCAGCGTAGGTCCCCGCGTCCATCTCCGCACAGGGGCGACACCAACTGGCCGAAAGCGACAGCAATACGGGAGCGGCCTCAGCGGCGGCCGTTTCGAAGGCGTCGGGTCCCCACTCGCGCCACTCGACGCGGGCGTCGGTACTCATACTGAATCCGAGTCGCGTGGCGTGTGTAAGTCCATCGTTCGCACGCTTTCCGACCGAGACAGGTACGAGTGGCGTCTACCGGCCACAGGTATCGAACTAAAGTGTTTTCACCATGGGTCGTCTATCGACTGGCAATGCTCCGGTGGTTGCTCGCGTTGCTCTCGATCCCGTTTCTCGACGCCGTCCTCCTCGGCGCGGTCATCGTCTACGTCGACGTCATCGGGATCGTCGAGATGGTCGCACTCGTCGTTCTCACCGGCTTCGTCGGCCTGTTGCTGGTACGCGCGGAGGGGAGACGAACGATCCGGAAGATCCAGCGATCGCTCGCCAGGGGTCAACCGCCGACGAACGAACTCCTCGACGGCGCCTTGCTCATCGCGGCCGGCGCGTTCTTGCTCACGCCGGGACTCGTAACCGACGTCGTCGGCTTTCTCCTCGTGATTCCGCTCACGCGGATCCCGATTCGCATGCTGCTGAAACGACGCATCGTCGTTCCCTACGTGGACGGAAAGACCGACGGGTTCGCGACTGGTGCCGTCTGGACGAGTGGATTCCCCAGCGGCGGCCCGAACCAGGCCGGTTCGGACGACGGTGCGACGGTCACACTCGGCGACGACGCGTATCGGGTCGATCCCGGGGACGTCGCTACCGGTCCGGACGGGACGTACCGTATCGACGTCGATACAGCGACCGAAGACGACGAGACGAGAGATCGAACCGGCGACGACCGAGACGCCGTCGGCCGATGACACGGCCAGACAGAAAGAAACGTTTAAACATCCTACCCGGCTACCAACTCATGCGAACGGGCCAATAGCTCAATCAGGTTGAGCGCCACTCTGATAAGGTGGAGGCTCTCGGTTCAAATCCGAGTTGGCCCACTCAAATTCTGAGCGGTTCTTAGACGCCCGGCACCATCGGTTTCAGCTGTCGAGAACTCCGTTCACAATGATTGACCGGATCGTGCCCCCTCGAATTCGATGTTTCGTTGAACCGCTATCTGGAAGAGGGGCGCCTTCGCCGATCCGACCCATCGTCGTTCCACCTTCAGCGATAAAAGCACCGATCAGGGTCTTGCAAAATCTCCACGTGGTGCCCGGTGGGTTATACAGGCTCCGTCACGATTAGACACTTGTAACCGCCCCGCTGTCGGTCGTCCCCTCGAGCAGTAGTAGAACCGATTATTACGGGGTATCCCGCCCACAGTAGGCACTCCGCCGATGTGGCAGGGCAGATCGTCACTACAAACCCGACTGCGAAGGAACCGTCACTCGCACTCCGACCATCCGAATCCTGTCCTGGGAAGCGCCCTCAGCCATCCGCGATC
>SLIS01000319.1 GCA_007135505.1 Halovivax sp. | reverse complement strand
CCCTCGGCACGGTACTCCGATCGCGACAACTCCCGGTACCGCTTCAGTCCGGAGACGTTCCGTTCGATATCCTCGATCGCATCGGCGATCCGGGTTGCCCGTTCCGGTGAGAGGCCGTCGTCGCTCGTCATCCGACCGAGCCGTCCTGGAGGCGTTCGACGGCCGTGGAGACACGTTCACGGGCGTCGGCCAGCGTCGGTGCCTCGCCAGCGTCGGTGTCCGCCAATTCGTCCTTTCGCGCCTCCGTACCGCGGAGTACGACTCCATCTTCGAACGCGACGTGTGCGAATCGGGGCGTCATCGAGTGGACGTCGACGACGTCGACGGAGACCGGGAGGGCCGTTTCGAGGGCCGAGCGCACTCGCAGGTACGCATCGCTGTAGCCCTCGTCTCCGGGCCGATAGTCGTCGAACTCGATCGCCACGTCGACGTCGCTGTGGTCGCTCATCGATGCGCGGGCTCCCGACCCGAACAGCATGGCGAACGAGACGCTGTGGTCAGCGAGCACGCTCCGGAGCGTCTCGATCGTCGTCTCGTCGAGCCCCGAATCGTTCATGGGGCCGACTATGGCGTCGTCGCACAAAGGTGTACCTCTCGAACAGTATTCTCGGGACGTGGCTGTGGTGACGCACTTGCACGGACTCGGCCGGGGTGGATGGTGTGGGGTGGCAGAAACTGGTGGACCGGCTCGGGGAATCGGCGGACGGTCGGGTGGGCCTTAGGACTCGTCCGTCGTTCCGTCGCCACTCTTGTCGACGAGTAGCGTGCGATACCGTGGTTCGATATATAAGTAAACAGATAGCCACTGTATTGGTTGACATGCTTCCGCCCTAACGGGCGGGCCTGCCCCCTCGCACTTCCAAATTGCGCCACCGAAGCGTTTGTATACCTTGCATACGATGTATACACCATGGGAACGATCTCGGCGCGCGTGCCCGACGAGTTAGAGGACGAACTCGAGGCGTATCTCGAGGACGAGAACCTCGACCGGAGTACTGCAGTTCGAAAGCTTCTCTCCGAGCGACTCGCAGAGTGGCGTCGTGAACGAGCACTCGAGCAACTCGCGGCCGGAACCGTCACGTTCACCAGAGCGGCCGAGCTGGCGGGGATGTCCGTCTGGGACTTCGCGCAACTCGCCAAAGAGCACGACGTGACCTGGGTGGCGGGCGATCACGTCGACGACGACCTCGAGGCGCTGTGAATGTGGGTCTTCGACGCGACGCCGCTTATCTACCTCGCCAGGATCGACCAACTGACGCTCCTCGAACACGACGAGGATCCCCGTGTCATCCCCGAGCGCGTCTACGAGGAGGTCGTCGAAACCGGCCTCGAGGCGGGCTATCCGGATGCCCGTCGCCTCGAGCGATTCGTCGACGCCGATGGGTTCACCGTCGTCACCGTCGAGCCCACCCCGCTTCTGTCGCGGCTTCGGACGAACGACCACCTCAGTGCGGCTGACGCGGCGGTCCTCGCCTACGCCGACACACACGACGGCGTCGCCGTGATGGACGAACAGTACGGCCGTGACGTCGCCGCTTCCGAGGGGATCACGACCCGCGGGACGGCCTATCTGGTCGTCCGTCTCGCGAAAGACGGGACGATCGACGTCGACGACGCCCGAAGCGCGATCGACGCGATGATCGACGAGGGGTGGTACTGTGCGCCCGACGTCTACGCGAAGATAACGCGAACACTCGACGAATTTTCGGAGTGAGTCGATTCGAGAGTGTCGTTCGCTGATTCTGCCGCAGCGTTCGGGGTGGGCCGCACAGTCGATCAGCGAGACGCGGCCGCAACGTCGCCAATTTCTCCTGGCCGGCGACCCGGTCCGCTGTGGCTTCAGGCGGGCGAATTCTGCTGGATCGGACGGGGCCATCGCTGGCCTCGTAGCACCAGTGCGGTCGGGCGCGTGCAAGCTACCGGTTCGCAGTCGAGATCCGTTCTCCGGTGTCCTGGCTTCTAACCTCCCGATTACGTCGATCGAGCACCGATCCTGGTCGGCTGGCGCTCAGGGTCGAACGGGACAATGGCGGGTAGGGATCTATCCGATGGCACCGTCCGCGGATACGTCCGGTCGGTGAAGGGTGCCTCGACCCACATTTATTAACGTCCAGATAGCTATGATATCGGGGTATGAGCGACTACGAACTGGGAGCCATAACGACCGAGGAGGAGCTGTCGGACGCGCTATCCGAGCCGTATTCCGAGGACGTCGAGTTCGCGGGCCGGCTCGATGGCGACGTGATGATCCTCGGAGCGGGCGGTAAGATGGGGCCGTCGCTGATACGGCGGATCGTCCGCGCGAGCGAGGAGGCAGGTGTCGATCGGACGGTGTACGCCGTTTCGCGCTTTTCCGACCCCGACGTGCAGTCGCAACTCGAGTCCTGGAACGCGACGACCATCGAGGCAGACCTCATGGAACCCGGGGCGCTCGAGTCGCTCCCGGATTGTCAAAACGTCGTGTACATGGTCGGGATGAAATTCGGGGCGTCGGGCCGAGAGCCCCAGACGTGGGCGATCAACGCCTACTTGCCCGGAGCGGTCGCACGGCGGTTTAGCGACTCCAGGATCGTCGCGTTCTCGACCGGGAACGTCTATCCACCGGTCCCGGTCAGTTCCGGCGGGCCGACGGAGACCGACGAGACGGATCCCGTCGGCGAGTACGCCCAATCGTGTCTGGGACGAGAGCGCGTGTTCCAGTACTTCGCCGAACGGAACGAGACGCCGACGTGTCTGCTTCGACTTAATTACGCCGTCGAAGCGCGATACGGGGTGTTAGTCGACATTGCGCGGTGGGTGTACGAGCGAGAGCCGGTTCCCCTGGCCATGCCGTCGGTCAACGTGATCTGGCAGGGTGATGCAAACTCGGTCTGT
>SLIS01000159.1 GCA_007135505.1 Halovivax sp. | reverse complement strand
GGGATCGAGCGCGGCGTCGAGCGCCCCGGACGCGACGTACCCGTCGAGAGATTCGCCGAGCAGGTCGGCCGCGGCCGCGTCGAGTTCCGTCCGGATCGACGCGGCGTCGGTCGTCTGACTGGCCGCACGGGCGACGACAGCGTGGGCCGTCCGGAACGGCACCCCGTTCTCGGCGAGCAGATCGGCGACGCCGGTCGCCGTCGCGAACCCCTCGTCCGCCGCCGCGGCGAGGGTCCCCTCGTTCCAGTCGGCCGTCGCGACGGCCCCAGCGGCGACCTCGGTCGCCTCGGTGACCGCGTCGACCGTCGACCAGACGTGCGGCGTCGCCCGCTGCAGATCGCGGTTGTAGGCGCGCGGGAGGCCTTTGAGCGTCGTCGTCAGCCCCTGGACCCCGGCCGCTGCGTCGCCCGCGGTCGCGCGGACGAGTTCGAGCGTGTCCGGATTCTTCTTCTGCGGCATGATCGACGACGTCGACGCGTAGTCATCGGCGAGATCGACGAAGCCGCGGTTCGCGAAGAGTATCAGGTCCTCGGCGAGTCCGGAGAGCGTCGTCGCGAGCGTCGAGAGCGACTGGGTCGTCTCCAGCAGGCAGTCCCGACCGGCGACGGCGTCCGTCGCGTTCGCAAGTACGTCCGAGAAGCCGAGCAACTCGGCTGTGCGCTCGCGGTCGACGTCGAACGGGGTCCCCGCGAACGCGGCCGCCCCGAGGGGAGATTCGTCGAGTCGTCCGAAGACGTCGAGGAGGCGGGCCGTGTCGCGCGAGACCGCCTGTTCGTAGGACAGTGCCCAGTGGGCCACGGTCGTGGGCTGGGCGGACTGGAGGTGCGTGTAGCCGGGCATGACCGTCCCCGTCCGGGCATCCGCGACGGACGCCAGCGACTCGCGGAGAACGAGCGTCGCCTCGAGCGCATCGAGGACGTCCTCGCGGAGGCGATATCGGATGCAGGTCGCCACCTCGTCGTTGCGCGAGCGGGCGGTGTGCATCCGTCCGCCGGCCTCGCCGACGCGATCGATGACGGCCGTCTCGATCGCCTCGTGAACGTCCTCGCCGTCCGGCAGCGCCGCGTGGCCCTCGGCTTCGATGGCCGCGAGCGCGGTGAGAATCGACCCCGCCGTCTCCGCGTCGATGAGTTCCTGCTCGGCGAGCATCACCACGTGCGCGCGGTCGACGGCGAGGTCCGCGGCGAAGATGCGCTCGTCCGCCGACAGCGAGGACAGGAAGTCCCGCGCGGGACCGCCGCTGAATCGGTCGCGGCGAATCACCCCGTCGCTGTTCTTCCTGGCCATGGTCACGAGCCGTCCGGGGCGTCCGTCGACGGCTCGCCGAGGCCCCCATCCGTGGCCAATTCCGGCGGCGACGCGGACTCGTCGTCCGATTCGGCCACCGCCGCCAGCGACTCGTTCGCCAGGCGACGCTGGAAGCCGTGGTACTTCGCGACGCCCGTGGCGTCGGCCTGGTCGATCTCGCCGACCGTCTCGGTGTCGAACGAGGCGTGAGACGCCGAGTAGGCGGCGTACTCGCTGTCCCGTCCGACGGCGCGGGCCTGCCCGCCCTCGAAGCGGATCGTGACGGCTCCCGTGACGCGTTTCTGGGTCTCGTCGATGAACCCCTCGAGCGCGGCGACGAGCGGCGCGTCGATCAGTCCCTCGTAGGCCTTCTCGGCCCACTGGGCGTCGATCAGCCGCTTGAATTGCCGTTCCTCCCCCGTGAGGACCAGCCCCTCCAGAGCCTCGTGGGCGGAGAGCAGCGTCGTCGCGGCCGGGTGCTCGTAGTTCTCGCGGACCTTCAGCCCGAGCATACGATCTTCCATCGTGTCCGTTCGACCGACGCCGTACGCGCCCGCGAGGTCGTTCAGGTGCTCGATCAGGGCGACGGGCGCCATCGACTCGCCTTCGACGGCGACGGGGTAGCCCGCCTCGAACGTGATCTCGATCTCGGCCGTCTCGCCGGACGGGGCCTGGGTCCACTCGTAGATTTCCTCGCCCGGGACGTAGCTCGGGTCCTCGAGTTCGGCGCCCTCGACCGAGCGACTCCACAGGTTGGTGTCGACCGACCAGTCACCCTCGTTGCCGCCTTCGACGGGCAGGTCCTTCTCCGCCGCGTAGGCCTGTTCCCACTCGCGCGTAAGCCCGAGTTCGCGGACGGGTGCGATGACCTCGAGGGCCGAGTCGCGCCAGACGGCCTCGAACCGCAGCTGATCGTTACCCTTCCCGGTGCAGCCGTGAGCGATACCGGTACAGTCGTGCGCTTGGGCCACCGCGAGGATCTCCTCGGCGATGATCGGGCGCGCGAGGGCCGTTCCCAGCGGGTACCCCTGGTAGGTCGCGTTCGCGCGAACGCCGTCGAGACACAGCTCGGCGAAGGCCGCTTTCGCGTCGACGACGACGTGGTCCAGTCCGAGCGCGTCGGCCGTCTCGGCGGCCTCCTCGAACTCCGATTCCGGTTGGCCGACGTCGACCGTGACCCCGAGTACTTCCTCGTATCCGTATTCCTCCTCGAGCAGCGGGACGCAGACCGTCGTGTCCAGTCCGCCCGAGAACGCGAGTGCAACGCGTGTCATGTCGTATCCGTAGTCACCACCTGGACGTAGATAAATACAGCGTTTTTTGTTTCGTAATTTAATAACAGAGCGTGAGCTAACAGGATTTCTGAAGCGAAAGTGCGTGCGATGCTATGGGAAATAGCATCAACCGGGTGACAATGTGTGAGTAAGTGAGGCCCTAACGGGCCGGTCGGAACGCTCGGGGTCGCCGGGCCGCGTCGCTACCGAGTGGCGAATGTGCCGGAAGCGACGCGGCGGTCATCGGAGGGAGAAATGCACTCTACAGATAAAAAGCCTGCGGGTCCGGCAACGCTTCGACCCGACGGGGCCACGTCG
>SLIS01000085.1 GCA_007135505.1 Halovivax sp. | reverse complement strand
TCTAGTCCGGTTATGATACCTCCTTCACACGGAGGAAGTCGGCAGTTCAAATCTGCCCCAACCCATTTCTGGCGGAACAGCACCCGACGAGCGAAGCGAGTCGGCCGTCCTGCAGGCATGATACGAGAGATTTGTACGAGCCCAGTCCCAGTCCGAGAAGCGAGCGGAGTGAGCGATCCGGAACGGCTGGTGTCTCGTACGAATCTGCCATAACCCACACGAGACCGTAGTAACCGGATCGTCGATCGGAATCCGTCGATCAATCGCCCGAGTGTGCGCCGAACGCGGTGGGGGCATCGACGTCAGACGTTCGTTTGGACGCGACGCAGGCCTTGTCACCACGGTTGCAACTGCTCCGGCGGTTCCTCGAACGTCGCCGTCGCGTGAACCCGCGTGTTCTCGATCACGATTTCGTGTGGGATTTCCTCGTTCCCGATCAGGTGATCGCGGACGGCTTCCTCGGACGGAACGGCGTCATCGGGATAGACGCCGGCGAACCGCGCCTCGAGATCGTAGATTTCGCCATTCTCGACGGAAACGGAGATCGTGTTTACGAAGTGCTCGACCGCGGCCACGTCGGAGTCCAGCACGTCGGGTCGCGGATCGGGGTGATCGTTCGGTCGGTGGTTGTCCCACGGCACGCCGTCCGACGGGCCGTCGCCGGGTCGATCCTCGGGTGGTCCCTCACCCGGTCGGCCGGGCATCCCCTCCATCGGACGATCGTCCCCCACCGGCAGCGCGTCGAACAGATCGGCCAGGTCCCACCCGCCAAGCGACAACTGCGCGTCGCCAGTTGTCTCGAAGAGCCACCGTCCGTCTTCCTGGTCGACGATGCGGTCGCGCTCCTCGAGTCGGCGATCGATGGTATCGGTCACCACCGTCACGCCGTCGTACCGATCGTCGTCGACGATCAGCAGTCCGACGACCAGCGTGTCCGTCGACACCGCAAAGGCCATCCCCTCCGTGAACCCGTCGACTCCCTCGTAGACGGTGAAGCCGTCCCGTTCCTCGACGAGTTCGAAGCCTTCAGTGTAACGATCGGCGAAGATGTCAGGGTCGTACTCGCCTTGGAAGACGAACAGGTCGCCCGTCCAGGTTACCTCCCGAGTGCGAACGCCGTCGACGTGCCCTACCTCGTCTTCGTTCTCGTTGTCGGACGGGTCGTCTCCCATCCCGTCATCCAGCGGCGCCGATCGGTCGTCCTCCGCTGGAAAGAGGTCTCCCGTAAACGGGTAGAAAAGAATGCCGAGGAGCCCGAACGACGTGATCGTCGTTCCGGCGAAAGGGATCCCGAGGATGGGGACTTCGGCGAAAATTTGCAACCACTCCTCGTCTTCCGCTGGCGGATCTTCATCCTCGGGCTCGTCAGCCTCGTCCGCCTCGATTTCGTTCAGCGTCTCCCTGTCCATATGCGAAAAAACCACCCCTGCCTCCGGCTCCAGCCGGGTCACCCTCGGGATCCAGTCGGCGTACGTCGGGAGTTCGTCCTGCAGTTCCACAGTGCTACGAGTGGTCGACTGCACTGTATCCATGCGCCCCGTCAGTGCCGCCGCGCCCGCGGCGAGACTCGCCAGGAGGAATTGTCGCCGATCCATACTCGTTTGTCACAGCAGTGAGGGTATGAAACCCAGTTCAGGTGCACGTGAGAGACCACACAGGGAGACAGTGCGAACGACACAAACGGCTGAGTGATGGGCAACAACTCACGGTCCCTGTTTTCGATTCCAACCACGTGCGATGACCGGCGGACGGACGATCCCAATACCAAACCCGATCCGGCGAGTTCCGGACGATTCGGGTGGCCTTGAACCGGGAAAGGGCAAATCGGGATTCAGAACTTAGAACGCATCCCGAAGCTTCGTCTGGAAGTCAGTCAGGTCGTCGAGCCGATCCTCGATGCGGTCTTGCTGTTCGACGACGTCCGCGACCGAATCCTCGATTACCCCGACGTCACCGTCGAGAGCCTCCTGGCGGGAGACGAGCGTCGATAGTCGTTCGTCGGTCTCGTCGAGCGCCGACCGCAACTCGTCGATTGCCCGCTCGACGGCCGCTTGCCGGTCAGTCAACGTTTCGATATCTTCGCCGAGTGTCGAGAGTGCTTCGACAGTCGGCTCCTGCTGGTCGATGAATTCCTCCATAGCGTCGACGTAGGCCTCGACCTCCTGAAACCGTGATTCGATGTGGCGAACACGGATCTGAAGGCTCCGGCCCGTGAAGGCCGACGGAGCCGGCACCCGTTCGGATTCGGCCACGCCTGACTTCCCACGTACCGCCTCGGTCGTGTCCGAGTTCGACGCGTTTTCGCCGGAGTCCAACTTGGTCTCGTCACGCCTGGTTTCGATCTCGTACAGCGGCGTCCGCTCTTCCGTCGCGACCGTCTCGTTGTCGAACGTCCACCGGTCGTCAGTCGCTGGGTCGTCCGCCTCGTCCTGGGATTCCGCATTCGATCGCTCCTCGGCGGGTCCGGCTGTCGTCGCAGGTGATTCCGTTGCCGAGTTAGCGTCGGTTGATCGGTGTCCGCTCGAAGACTGTGAAATGACGTCTTCGACGGTGAGTTCGTCTTCAGGCATGGAGAATTCGTCGTCCGTTTCGCGCGTGGACTCGCTCGACTCGATCGAATTCTCCATCCCGTCGGTCTCCAATGGTTCCTCAGCCTCGGCTATCTCGTCGATAGTCGACCCATTACCATCACCGTCGGATTCGTCCGTGTTCGATTGGACGTTCACAGCCTGGCCATCGGCTGGGTCGGCCACCATCCGTGCGTCGATACCCGGTCCCGAGCCGTCGAAGACGGAGACAGCAGCGCCTTTACCCCGGGTGAACGTCGCTGTCTTTGGATTCATGGGCTCGACTTCAACCGTGGGGGCACACTCGACGACCG
>SLIS01000068.1 GCA_007135505.1 Halovivax sp. | reverse complement strand
ATTGTTTCATCCGCGATTCGATGACCACCCCATAAGTGATAAGTTATTTTCAGGTACGTGTGAACGTCGGTTGGATGATGACAGATCTCCTTCGGTAGGGCCTGTGCAGGGGCTCGATACTCGACTACGGCGTCTCGCGGTATCCTTCCCGTCGACGAGTTGCCGATCAGACAAGGACTGAGCGGAACCCAGATTCATTACCATACACCGAGAATTCTCGAGCAGTGTGAACGATTTGCGAACACGTGCCGTCTGGTCGAATCCATCCCGCCGGCGGTGGATACTGTGGGGAATTCTCGCGCTGACGTTTCTTCTGGTGAACATCTATCGGCTCTCGACGGCCGTCATCTCGGGGGAGTTGATGGATGCGCTCGGAACGACTGGCGGCCAACTCGGTACGTTACACGCGATTTTCTTTTTGATCTATGCATTGATGCAGATCCCAACCGGGATTCTCGTCGACCGTGTCGGCCCGCGGTGGACCGCCACGGTCGGGGCGACGGTGATGAACGTCGGTGCGGTCTGGTTCGCCCTCGCGAACAGCTACGCTTCAGCGTTCGGTGGTCGGTTCCTGATCGGACTCGGTGGGAGCGTGATCTTCGTCTCGATGCTTCGATACTGTGCCAGTTGGTATCGAGTCGAGGAGTTTCCCACGATGAACGGGTTGTGCTTCGCCGTCGGTGGAATCGGCGGTATCCTCGCGACGACACCGTTTTCGATCGCCGTCGATTTTGCTGGCTGGCGAACGACGGTGCTCGTGCTCGGACTGTTCGGGCTGGCTGTTGCGGGTGCGACGGCAACGTTCGTTCGAGATTCTGCCGAGCGTGCGGGACTGGCGCCGATCGAGAACGTTCCAGAACAGCCTCGATTGACGATTGCGGAACTCCGTGAGTACACCGTCCGTGTCGTTTCAGACCGGTGGACCTGGGTAATCGCCGTCCTGCTTTACTGTACCGGGGGTGTGAACCTGACGCTGGTCGGCCTGTGGGGGATTCCGTACGTCGTTCAAGTGTACGACGTCTCGGTGACGGCAGCGTCGACGATTACACTGCTCGGTGGCGTCGGTGCCGTCGTAGGGCCGCCGGTGTTCGGACGGGTCGCGAGCGTGGCCGACCGCCAGACCGAGTTTATCCTCGGCGGTGCGATCGTCCATACGCTCGCCCTGGGACTCATCGCGGTGGTCGGTGCTCCACCCTTGCTCTCAGTCGGGGTCGTGTTCCTTCTGGTTGGAAGCCTCCTGGGGACGTTCGTGCTGACGTATCCGATGATTCAGCGTCGATACGACGACAGAGCCAGCGGGATCGCACTCGGAACGATAAACGGGGCGTCGTTCTTCGGCGCGGCGTCGTTTCCGACCCTCATGGGATGGGCGCTCGACGTCTACTGGACCGGCGAGTATATCGACGGTGTCCGCGTCTATACGATGACCGGGTATCGAGTCGCCTTCGGGATCGGCGCCGGTGCCGGCCTCGTCGCGATCGGCTGTGCGCTCTGGCTTCACCGCCAGAGCGAGTGACAGAGTACTCCAACAGGAGCGACGAGACCAGTCGGCATCGAAACCGACCAAAGTCGTCCCCGGTGGTTGATAGATAGTGCGAGCGAATTACCGCATCCACGCCCGGAGAGCAGGTGGTGGAGTCGCTCCCACTGAAATGTAATAGCTGCCATCGTTAGATCAGGTGCCTCAGATATAGTAGGTGCAATAGGTTACGATTATAGGAAATACGCCTATCTGCGGACGCTCGTCGAAGACGTCAGTGACACCGGGTGAGGAGGCGAGACCTCGACCGGCGTACCTGACACTCGAGACGAGCTCTGGCTCTGTGAGAACAGCGCTGACGATCACTTCGAACTCGAGTGTTCACGGGATCGACTGACCGGCTCTTCCCACGAGTCTCCTCACAAGGTGGCTCATCGACCTGCCACCAGTTCACGATCGAACGGGGATTAGCCGACCCACTCGACGAGCATACAATTCCAACGACGACGAAATGGTGGAGCTGTCGAAAGGTTGCCTAATTGCGTGAACTATACCCGTGATGCGTGCATCCAGCGGAGTATGACACGACGCGTCACGGTATCGCTCGACGACGATTCGAAGGCGGCGCTCGAGACGCTCAGTGCTGAAACGGGCAAGGGACAGAGCGAGGTCATCCGCCGCGCGCTGTCGTTTTACGCGGCGAACTTCGAAGCGGCGAGTGGGCGACCGAGTGATAACTTAGAACAGTACTATCAGATGCTCTCTTCGGGCGAACACGTCTTACTGGACGTCGACTTTCTACACGCGTTTTTAGAACACGTCTACGACCGGGACGGCCCCGATCCGTCGTTCGTCGAGGCCGCCGATCGCGTCTCTGACTATCACGCCCGCGAGTACGCGGAGCGGTTCGACGAAGTCGGCGACTTACTCGAGTGGCTCTCGTTCTGTGGCTTTCTCGCGGTTCGACACGAGGACAGCGGGGTGTATCACGTCGTGTTCCCATCCGAGCCGATTCGCTGGTTCATGTCGCGGTTCATCGAGCGCAGCACGGCCGAGTTGCCGGTCGACGTCGAGATTGAACCGGGCGTTTCGAAGGCGATCATCACCGAGCGGCCGGCAGCCGAATGAGTGTGATGTGTTATCTCATAACACTTCATACGTTTTCACAACCCGTTCTAGGATCTCCCCACTACGTATGAGGTGCTCTTAACAACCCTTATACTTCACACGGAGAGGCTTGTGAGTGGATCACGAACATGGCAATCATAGACCGACTAAAGTCAGTTGGACCCGGCGCGTTAGTTGCGGCGGCGTTCATCGGACCCGGCACCGTCACGACTGCGAGCGTTATCGGCGCGGAGTTCGCCTACGTGTTGCTCTGGACCATCGTCTTCTCGATTTT
>SLIS01000212.1 GCA_007135505.1 Halovivax sp. | reverse complement strand
TACGGAGTGTCCCGATGATTTTCCGGAGAACGACTGGTTCACGAAGTGCGTTCTCAGCTGCGTTGTTCGTCGGGGAGACCGCTGGCTCACCGACAAAGGTGAGCCAGTGGTTGATCCCTTCTTCGATCTTCCCGAGTAGTGTTGCCACTGTCTCGTCGGTTACTGACCGCTCAATGAGCGATCTAAGCCCGTTCTGACACGATCGGTGCATCTGTGCTCTCTCACGAGGACTTAGGTCGGTCTCCAGCCACGACTGGAGACCGACGAACATCTGCTTTAGATACCGATGAACTGGCTTTGCCTCCTCGTGATCACTAACAACGTCTTCGGCTCCTCGGAGAAGATGTGCCCAGCACCGCTGAAGATTATTGCTGAACGCTGGATACGCCATCCACCCATCGGAGATGACCGCTCTCGCGAAGTCCTCGCCGAGGACTTCCGCGGGAACATCACTTTTGCAAGTTTACAACAGTACTACTGTAAGAACATGCCCCTCATCATAGAGCCAGGACGCAACCCTCTCAAAGGCTTTCTACTGATTATTTTGAGCAGTGTTCTGCAATGCCGAACGTACAATTGATTTCTGATGAATGTAGTCTCGTATAGATCATTATTTATTGTCTATGACCAGCCCAGCCGCCACCAACGGGTTCGGTCGGATCTCACTGTTTGGCTATGCCGAACAGATGTTCAGCTGTAAGTCGTCTTAATTGTGATCACTCGAGCACTCCGCTGGACTTGTTCTGGCAGCTTGCTCTCGTGGACGGTCTCTTCAATGCGTGTCGTTGGAACTGAGACACTGATAGCGCCCAGCACGTCACCGTCTTCAGTGAGAATCGGTGCACCGACCGCACGCATGCCTGCGATTCGTTCTTCGAGATTCAGTGCATATCCTTGGTTACGGATCTGCTCGAGTTCTTCGAGAAATGCCTCCCTATCTGTGATCGTATGATCGGTTCTGGCTGTTAGTCCAACTTCCTCGAGGTAGCGCTCAAGTTCGGCCTCGGGAAGCGACGCGAGGTAGGATTTACCCACGGCAGTACAGTGGAGTTCGACGGTGCTGCCGATGTGTGAGTCAGTCTGGACCGCTTTTTCCCCGGCTGTCTGATAAATATAGACGCCACGGAAATCCTCTACGACCATCACCTGGCACCGTTCACCAGTCGCCTGTGCAAGTTGGTCGGCCTCCGACTTCACAGCTTCATACAGATTGTATCGTGCGCGAGCGTGATGGCCGAGCTCGAGAAACTGGAGTCCGATCCGGTACGTTCCGTCGAGTTTAACGACGTAGCCGAGTGACGTCAGCGTCGAAAGGTGTCCATGGGCCGTACTTTTCGAGACTGAGAGAGCGTTCGCAACGTCAGTTACGCCTGCGCCCTCATTGTCTCGGATGTATTCGAGTATCTTGAAGGCTGTTTCGACGGACTTGACCCGGCCCGGTGTACTGCCTGTCATACCCCGTAATTGGGGCTCGACGCCCTAAGTTCTTTCTAGCCGAACACGTGTTCCCCTCTACCAAACGAGCGATCGTCTCCTGAATGAGACTAACCGCCATGATTGGTGACTTCTCTCACAGTAGAGCACGTTCCCTTGCGGGACGCGGTTCGGGGGCTGCTGTTCCGCTGTGCCGAACAATTGCCTTTGCAGGACAGTCGACCTCTCGGCTGGTTGTGGCTGTTTTGACGCTGAAATCCGGTTTCGGGATAAGTTTACATAGGAGACGCACTGAATCACTTGCTATGGACGCGCTCGAGTTCAACGAGCAGACGATAGATGATTCAGTACCAAAGGTCCGTGACGTTACGGATGTCACGATCGACGTTGAGACAGACGTGCTCATCGCTGGCGGTGGTGGCACGGGGCTCGTCGCTGCGCTTGCAGCGGCGGATCAGACGGACGGAATGGTCACCGTTCTCGAGAAATCACACAGACTGGGTGGAAACACGTCTCTGTCGACAGGGATGGTTCCTGCTGCAGGGACTCGATTCCAGAGCGAGGCGGGGATCAACGAGACGCCCGCCGATATGGCTCGTGATATCCTTGAGAAAAACGACTACGAAGCTGACGAAGCGATGGTTGAACACCTTTGTACCGAGAGCAAGAATCTGATTCATTGGTTGGTCGACGACTGGGATATCACGTTACAGTTCGTCGACGATTTCACGTACCCACAGCACTCGACGTATCGGATGCACGCGCCGGAGGGGCGCAATGGTGAGAACCTGATCGAAGAACTAGGCGAGCGAATCGAGGCGACGGACAACATCGAGTTACTGTTGCACACTCCCGTTAGGCAGCTTGTCGCCGACGGTGACACGGTTGTTGGTGCCGTTGCCGGCGAGACTCATGAAGAAGTAATCGGCGCACAGAAGGTTATTCTCGCAACCGATGGCTTCGCCGGTAACAGGCGGATGGTCGAGAATCACTGTGGACAGATCGCCGACGCGCTATATTTTGGTTCTGACGGCAACACCGGGGATGGTATTCGCTGGGGTGCTGCACTCGACGCGGAACTGGCTTACATGGACTCCTTCCAAGGGCATGCGACCGTCGTTCAGGGGACAGGAGCGCTCTCGACGTACGCCGTTATTATGAACGGCGGCTTTCTGGTCAACGAGGGTGGGAATCGATTCGGCAACGAGGCGAAAGGGTACTCTGCGCTGGCAATCGACGTTGTCGAACAATCGGACGGTGTCGCGTACGAAATCTTCGATGAGCGGATCTTTGAGAAACTCGAGGGCGAGTTCGATGACTTCGACGAAGCAGTTGAACTCGGCTCGTATCTCAGTGCACCCGATATCGAAACACTGGCGACAGAACTCGGATGTGATCCGGCGGCGACGGCGGACGCCCTCGAGTCGTATAACGACGCCATCCGAAACGGCACTCCAGATTCAGTCGGGCGAACTGATGGCCGATCCGTTCTCGAACCACCGTTCTACGGGGCGACAGTGACTGGATCGCTGTTCCACACCCAAGGTGGCCTCGTTGTCGACGAACATGGCCGTGTCCGCAAATCCGACGGTGGCGTCGTCGAGAACCTCTATGCTGGTGGCGGAACGGCGGTTGGTGTCAGCGGACACGGTGCTGGTGGCTATCTTAGTGGGAACGGACTTACCACTGCACTTGGTCTCGGTCGACTCGCTGGATTGCATGCTGCGTCGACGATCGACAACTAACCAATCTCCACCGGCCCGCGTACTTGGTTTGATCAGCCATCTTGACTGTGTTTCGTCAACGACACTCGTGTCAATGTGTGTGTAGAAGTGCGCAGATTTATAACTACTCGCACGACACGAGTCACTGTATGACGAACCGAATCTGGGACGACTTGCTCTCCGAGCAGGACAAACGGGTAATCGAGAAGGCAGGCTACGACAAGGACGGGGCATCGTCGTGGGAATCACGCGGTGCAGGCGAAAACCCCATGGTACTCGTTATTGACGTTCAGCAGTTGATCGTCGGTGACGACGTGCCAATCCTCGAGGCTGTCGAGGAGTATCGGACCGCGATGGGTGAGATCGCCTGGGAGGCTGTCGATCGAATTGCGGACTTCCTCTCGTTCGCTCGAGAGAACGACATCCCGGTTGGCTACACGCGAGTCGTGCCGAGCTCCTATGACGACCCTGAACACGAGGACCTCCAGATTGTCGACCCTGTCGCGCCGGAGCCTGACGACACCGTCATCGACAAGAGTTACGCGAGCGCATTCTACGGCACTGATCTCCTTGCTCGACTGAACCGGAACGATATCGATACGCTCGTCGTCGTCGGCAACTCTACCAGCGGCTGTGTCCGGGCAACGACGGTCGACGCCCAGCAACACGGGTTCGATGTCGTTCTCCCACAGGAATGCATCTTCGACCGCATCGAGGCCTCGCATAAGATCGGACTCCTCGATATGTGGATGAAGTATGCGGAAGTGCTCGAGACCGAGGAAGTCGAAGACTATCTCGAGGGGATGGGTGAGACGGCGTGAGTTACGACCTCGTCATCACAAACGGCACACTCGTCACCGAAGACGGGTTGCTCGAGGCCGACGTCGCCGCTGAGAACGGCCAGATTGCTGCGATCGGTCGCTCTGGCTCACTCGAGGGCGACGAGGTCGTCGACGCCGATGGCAAGCACGTCCTGCCGGGGGCGATCGATCCGCATACACACCACGGGATCTACAACTCGCTCGAGGAGGACGCAGATACCGAGAGCCGGTCTGATCTTGTCGGTGGGGTGACAACGACGGGGAACTTCTTCCGGCGAGCGGGCTCTTATGAGGAGATCATGGACGACTACTTCGAGGCGGCCGAAGCGAACTACCGCCACGATTACTTCTTCTCGCTTGGATTGCTCTCGTTTGAACACGTCGAGGAGATTCCACTGATCGTCGAGGAACTCGGGATTACGACGTTCAAGTGGTATATGAACTACAAGTACGCCGCACGCGAGAAGTTTGGCGTCGACTGTGAGATGCGCGACGATTTCGGCAGCGCGTTCATCGAGACGTTGGCCGACCAGGACGTCCCGACGACGCTCGGCTACCACTCCGAGAACGTCGAGATCACGAACGCGCTTGCGGGTGGAAATCCTTATATCGAGACCGAAGCTGATGACGAGGCTGCAGAGGTTGGGTATGAGGTGTTCGTCGAGGAGTTTCCCGACTATGCGGAAGCCCAGAGCCTCGTTTCCGGCGCGAGTTTGGCACGGCAACACGACTATGACGACAGCTTCTATGCTGTCCACGTTAGCGCCGGTCGAACGGCGGATGAACTCGCCACGTTACAGGAGGCGGGCTACGATGTCACCGGCGAAACCTGTACCCACTACCTGACGCTGACGACCGAAGAGTGTGACGACCGGATGAAGGTCAACCCACCCGTCCGAAGCGAAGCCGATCAGGAAACGCTCTGGAAACGCCTCGAGGATGGCACGATCTCCTGTATCGGGACCGACCACTGTGCGAACACGACCGACGAAAAACTCGGCGAGACGATTCGCGAGAGCAAACTCGGGTTCCCCTCGAGTGCGACGATGCTCCCGCTGATCCTCTCGGAGGGTGTCAACGAGGGCCGACTCTCGCTCGAGCGGGCCGTCGAGGTGACCAGTACGAACACCGCGAAAGCGTGGAACCTCTATCCGAAGAAAGGAGCGATCCGCGTCGGCAGCGATGCTGATCTCGTCGTCGTCGATCTGGACGAGACGAAGACGGTGACGCCGGAACTCCTCCAAAGCGTTGCCGATTATTCGATCTACGAGGGTCGAGATGTGACTGGCTGGCCAACGCAGACGATCGTTGGCGGTGAGGTCGCATACGAAGATGGCGAGGTTATTGCCGAGCCAGGCTCGGGAACACACATTGACCGGCCTGTTTAAGACAACGAACAACGAGACTATAAAACGCAGATACAATTCAGACACTATGTCAACAACTGAACCTGGCCCACTCGATGGGCTCACCGTTATCGAAGCAGGGTCGATGATCTCCGGACCGACCGTCGGTCGGTTTCTTGCCGATTTCGGCGCGGATGTGATCAAGATCGAACATCCCGAATACGGCGATCATATCCGTAATTTCGGCACGCAAAAAGACGGCGTCGGGATGTGGCACAAGTACCTCAGTCGGAACAAGCGATCGGTCACGCTCGACGTCTCCGCCGAACGCGGTCAGACCGTCTTTCACGACCTCATCTCGGAAGCTGACGTCTTGATCGAGAACTTCCGTCCCGGCACGCTCGAGCGATGGAACCTCGGCTGGGAACAGCTTTCCGAGACGAATCCCGACCTCGTCATGTTGCGGATGTCCGGATTCGGCCAGACTGGACCGTACGCCGAACAGCCCGGCTTCGGGACGCTCGCGGAGGCGATGAGTGGGTTCGCCTACGTCAACGGTTTCGAAGACCGCGAACCGCTGCTCCCGCCGACCGGACTGGCGGACAACATCGCTGCGCTGTATGCGACGTTTTCGGTGATGTTCGCCCTCTACCATCGGGACGTCAACGGCGGGACCGGCCAGTACATCGACGTCAGCCTGATCGAGCCAATCTTCAACCTGATTGGCCCGTTCCCGCTTACCTACGACCAGACCGGCGAGATCGCTCGTCGCTCTGGCAATCGGTCGACGTCGTCTGCTCCCCGAAACGTCTACCGGTCAGGCGATGACCGCTGGGTTGCACTCGCTGCGAGCGCCCAGCCACTCGCGATGCGAACGTTCGATGCTATCGGCCGTCCAGACCTGAAAGACGATCCGCGGTTCGCAGACAACGAGAGCCGTCTCGAGAACGTCGAGGAACTCGATTCGATCATCCAGGAGTGGATGGCCGAGCACACGCGTGAAGAAATCCTCGAGTCGTTCGAAGCACACGACGCGACGATCGCACCGGTCTATAACGTCGAAGACATCATGAACGACGAACATTATCAAGCCCGTGATGCCGTCGTCACCGTCGACGACAAGGACCTCGGCGAAGCGGCCGTCCAGAACACGATCCCCAAATTCAGCGAGACGCCAGGGAGCGTCGATCACCTCGGTGTCGATCTGGGAGCGCACAACGGGGCCGTTTTCGGTGAGTTCCTCGAGTACGACGATGCGGTGCTTGCGGAACTCGAATCCGAGGGGGTAATCTGATGGATCTCCCCGAATCGGCGACGATCGTCGAGATGCTGCCGCGTGATGGCTTCCAGCGCTACCCCCACTTCATTCCGACTGACGAGAAAGTCGAGATGATCAACGCCCTCTCGGAGACCGGCGTCGATGAGATCGAGTGTACCTCCTTTACCCACCCGAAGGCGGTTCCGAGCCTGCGCGACGCCGACGAGGTCGCGGCGCGGATCGAGCGCCACGATGACGTCTGTTATCGGGCGCTGGTGCCAAACGCTATCGGGATGGAGCGGGCGATCGAGGCTGATGTTGACAAAGTCAACGCGCTGGTCGTCATCAGCGACGCCTATCGTCAGAAGAATCAGGGAATGAGCTTAGAAGAGAACCTCGCTGAAATCGAGGCGATCGTCGAGCTGGCCGACGGCACGGATATCGAGGTCGAAGCCGGACTCGGAACGAGCTTCTTCTGTCCGTACGAGGGCGAGATCCCACAGGAACGGACGCTGTCGGTCGTCGACCGCGTCCTCGAGGCTGGCGTCGACGAGGTAACGCTCGCGACGACGATGGGGATGGCCGATCCTCGGCAGGTGACGGCCATGCTGACGACGCTGTTCGACCAGCATCCCGACGCTGACGTTGGCTTGCATCTCCACGATACGAACGGCATGAGCCTCGCCAACACGCTCGCGGCGATGCAGTGTGGTGTCGACCGATTCGACGCCTCCGTCTGTGGGCTCGGGGGCGGGACGATCCTCCCCGGTGGCCTCGGTGACGTCGGCAACACGCCGACGGAGGACCTCGCGAATATGCTTCGCGATATGGGCATCGAGACGAACATCGACTTCGATCGACTTACCGAAGTCGCCGAGACCGTCGCGGAACAGCTCGGACTCGGAACCCCGAGTCGAACGCTGATGGGCGGCACCCGCGAGCAGGTGCTCGCGACGACGGATGCAAAACCGGCTTCCAAAAAATAACACGCAGACGAACGATTCACTATGACAGGAAAAACGATAACCGAAAAGATCCTCTCGGAGCACTCCGGCGAGGACGTCAGAGCGGGCGACTACGTCGAAGCGCGCGTCGACGAGATGATTGGCCACGACGTAACCGGGCCACTCGCAATCGACGCGTTCGAGGACGTGACAGACGAAGACCGCGAGTTGGCCGCCCCCGGCAGCACCGTCTTCACGCTCGACCACCACGCGCCGGCCGACGGCGTCAAGGCAGCGAACAACCACAACGTCGTCCGGGAGTTCGCCGCGGAGTACGGTGCCCACCAGTACGAGATCAACGACGGAATCTGCCATCAGGTAATGATCGAAGAAGGATTCGTCGAACCCGGCGACCTCGTAGTCGGCGCTGACTCACACTCGACGACTTACGGCGGTCTCGGCGCGTTCGGTACCGGCGTCGGTTCGACCGACCTCGGGACGACGTTCGCAACGGGCGAGCTATGGTTTCGCGTTCCCGAGACGATCCGATTCGAAGTCCACGGCGACCTCCCCGAGGGTGTCTACGCGAAAGACTTGATTCTCAAGTTCATTGGTGATATCGGCTTCGACGGCGCGACCTACAAAACCGCCGAGTATGCCGGATCTGCAATCGCAGATCTCCCCATTCATCAACGGCTCGTCCTCGCCAACATGGCCATCGAGATGGGTGGCAAGGCTGGCATCGTCGAACCCGACGAACGGGTCGTCGACTATCTCGAGCACCAGGCCGATCTCGAGGTATCGATCGATCTGGACCTCGCTTCCGACGACGACGCGACCTACGAGGCTGTCCACTCCTATGAGGGTGCAGACCTCAAACCACAGGTCGCAAAACCGTCGAACCCCGAAAACGCCGTCGATGTCGACGACGTGGCCGGCACCGACGTCGACCAGGTGTTCGTCGGGACCTGTACGAACGGCCGTTACGAGGATATCCGAGTCGTCGCTGATGCCCTCAAGGGCGAACAGGTCGCCCCCGGAACCAGGCTGATCGTCGTCCCCGCCTCGGGAGCCGTCTACGAGAAGTGCCTCGAGACCGGCGTTCTCGAGTCGCTCGTCGCTGCTGGTGCGACGTTCCAGAGTGCTGGGTGTGGCCCCTGTGCGGGCTACCATCAGGGCGTCCTCGGCGACGACGACGTCTGTCTGGCGACGGCGAACCGGAACTTCCCCGGTCGAGAAGGCTCGATGGATAGTCGCGTCTACCTTGCCAGTCCCGCGACCGCAGCTGCAACCGCACTGTACGGCGAGATCACCGATCCGCGAGAGATCGAGACCGAACGCTACGACGATCACGCCACTGCCGACCTGGGGGTGGTTCGATGAGCCTCGACGAACCCGGCCGTGCCTGGGTCTTCGGCGACGATATCGACACGGATCAGATCACGCCCTCGAGGTTCATCGTGTCGACCGATCCCGAGGAACTCGCGACCCACGCGTTCAACGATCTGCGTCCCGAGTTCTCGGCGGACGTCGCAAACGGCGAGTTCGTCGTTGCCGGCGAAAACTTCGGCGGTGGGTCCTCGCGCGAGCACGCCCCGCTGTCGCTGATCGGCGCGGGTGTCGACGGTGTTGTTGCCCAGTCGTTCGCTCGGATCTTCTTCCGGAACGCGATCAACCTCGGATTGCCGGTTATGATCTGTCCTGATGCGGCTCGGATCGACGACGGTGACGAAATCTCGGTCGATCTCGACGCCGGGACGGTTCACAACCATGAAACGGATGAAACGTATGATGCGGAACCGCTCCCACCGTTCTTACAGGATCTCGTCGATGAAGGTGGACTCAAGCCGTATACACGACGCAAGCTCGAAAGTTCCACGTAACTGCCTAATTACGACCGTCCTTGACGGATTCTGAACATCACATCTGGAATGCAGACTAAATCCGAGTGTGATGTACCAGTACAATAACGTCGAAATCGATTGGTTGGGACACGCGAGCGTTCGGCTCGTGATCGACGATACGACGGTCGTCTCCGTCGATCCGTAGAGTGTCGTTTTCGAAAGCGAGGCACCGACTGCCGATTACGTGTTCATCACTCACGATGACTTCGACCACTACGACCCCGACGGAATCAAGCAGGTAACCGACGAGGAGACCGTCGTCGTCGCCTACGATGCAGTCAACACGTCCGACATCGACGTGGCCGTCCGACTGATCGCCGAGGTGGCACTATCGTTGAGGAGTTTACCGTCGAACCGACACCCGCCTACAACCGTAGTGACGGCCCACACGCCGACGAGGAAGGAAACCCCTATCGCGCAAAGGTGCGGTGATCGAACTGCGCTTTTTGACTGACGACGCATCACTCTAGTATCCCAGTGATACCGATTCGCTAGAGGCCCACGAGACCTACGAGATCGACTGGTCCTCCCGCCGATTGGTGGGACCTACACGATGGACCGTCACGAAGCCACAAATCTCGCAATCGTGCTCGAGCCCGCCGTCATCTTGTCGGTCCACTACGATACGCTCGAAACAATCGAGGCTGACGCGAATGCGATGGTTCGAAAACTCGAAGAAAATGGAATCGGCGCCGAGGTGATGTGACGCCTTGGATCAGCAACCGATGACAACGATCATTGAACCGGTATTGACTCTCCTGTCCGCTCCTTTGGGCCGAGCAGAACAGTTATTAGCGACTCGAGTAATACTGCGGTATGGTCAACGGTCCAGTTGATTTGACGATCAGCAATGCACAGGTTGTTACACCTCAAGGAAGCTTCTTCGGTGGCGTCGCCGTCGACGATGGAACTATCGTTTCCGTCTGCAGTGACACACAACTCCCGGAGAGCGACGATCACATCGATGCCGGCGAAAACGTGTTGCTCCCCGGCGTGATCGATCCGCACACGCACATGGGGCTTGCGGGCTACCGTGGCGGCTTCCGTGATCACTTCGAGCGGGACTTTCCCACCGAGACGCGTGGTGCAGTTCACGCCGGCGTGACCACGATGTTGACTTTCCTGTTCCAGTCTGAGCCGTACGAGCCGAACGTCGATGCGTACCGGAAGATCGGTGAGGAGAACTCCTACGTAGACTTCGGCTTCCACGCAATTATCCAGGACGACCACCATCTCGAGGAAATCCCCGCTCTTGCCGAGAAGGGTATCTCCTCGTTTAAACTGTTCTTTAATATGTACAAGACGGCAGCGCCGGTACTCGACATTCAACACGCCGACGCTGGCCAGCTGTATGAGGCGCTTCGACGAAGTCGTCAGATCGACGATGGAGTCGTTATGATCCACGCCGAGAACGACGACCTCAGCCGTCGCAAACGCGAGGAGGTCAAAGCCGAGGGACGCAACGACCTCGAAGCGTGGGCCGACGCATCTCCGCCGCTCAGCGAGACGATGCAGGTCGATCAGATCGCCCGTCTCGCTCGGGAAACCCAGGGGAACGCGTACGTCGTCCATGTGAGTGCTGCAGAGAGCGTCGACGTCATCGAGCGCTATCGCTCTCAGGGTGTGTCTATCCACGGCGAGACCCTCGCCGCATTCCTCGCTCACAATACCGACCAAGACGTCGGCGTCTTCGGCAAAGTTTCCCCACCGATCAGGGGGCCGAGACACCAGCGTCGTCTCTGGGAAGGCGTCTCTTCCGGTGCGCTCGCCCACGTCGGAACCGACCATGCACCCTCTTCGCTCGCGGGCGATGTTGATCGGGACGAAATTGACAAACATGGAGACATCTGGGAATCTCCCCG
>SLIS01000468.1 GCA_007135505.1 Halovivax sp. | reverse complement strand
TCCCATCGTCGTCGGTCTCCGAAGGAACACCGGTCTCTTGCCTCCCACTCGAAGGTGCCCCCTCCGGTCCTCTCGAGGCAGATTTTTGGCCGTTTCGGCGTGCCGTCCGGCGACGAATCTCGCGCTGCAGGCGGGACGCTTCGGACTCGCTCACGAAGTTGAGCGTTGCTTCGGTGTTCCCCCCGCCTGCGGTTTCGATCGAGAGTACTGCGAGGTTCAACAGCCGATGAATCACGCCCTGTCGAACGTCGACGTTTTGGATTCGGCGATAGGGGATCTCCCGTGACCGTCGGGAGAACACGCCAGCGGCGACGTCGACCGTGTCGTCGGTGAGGGCGTACTCGAAGCGGTAGTAGTAGGCGATGCCGTAGGCGAATCCGGCCAGCAGTCCGACGGGGGCGAGTGAGAGTCCCCAGGACGCCGGGATGACCTCGAAGACGCTACTGAGGATGCCGATGAGGAAGATCGGAATGGAGAGTCCAATGAGTCCACCACGGATTGCCGACGTGACCGCGCTCAGCGGGTGGAGGTGAGAGGTCTCGGTCATACGGCGTCGTCGGCCTCGCTTTCGACGGCGAGTTCCCGCAGGGTATCCTGCAACCGTCTCGCTCGATCAGGCGTCAGGCCGGGTACCCTGACGTCCGCGTTTCGCGAACCGGCCGTGTAGACGACGACGCTCGAGAGGCCAAGTGCGCGCTCGATCGGGCCAAACTGGGTGTCGACGTGCTGGACGCGAACGAACGGGACGGCGGTTTCGACGAACGTGACGACCCCGCGCTCGAGATAGAGAGCGTCGTCCTGCAGTTCGAAGTGCCAGCGGCCGTAGAGGAGGATCGCGTAGATGACGCCCAGTACAACCGCCAGCACGACGACGGCGAGTGCGGCCACCGTCGGCACCGTCACGATCCACTGGTCGACGGCGGCGATGACGATGCCGATGAGGATCGCCGTGAGAATCCACTGGGCGATCCACAGCACTCGAATGCGCGGATGCAACGACTCCATACCTGGATGCTATCAGGTGAGTACGATAAAAGTGCGGTTTGAATCGTCTGGACGAGAGACGGCGATCACTTCTCGGCTCGAGCGGCGTACTCCTCCGGCGTGTACGTCGAGAGCTCCAGCGCGTGGATGTCGGTCGTCATGTGATCGCCGAGCGTGTCGTAGACGAGTTGATGCTGTTGGACGAGGGGAACGCCCTCGAACGCGGGCGAGACGACGGTTGCGGCCAGGTGATCGTCGTCGTGGTCGCCGCGAGCGCGCCTGACGGTGACGTCGGCGTCCTCGAGTCCCGATTCGATGAGTGATTCGACGGCTTCGGGTTCCATATTGCTGTGATGTGTCGAGCGAGTCAAAAAGACCGCGGTACAGGTTCCGTGGGAGGTGCCCTGGTGGTCACGACCACACAATGGACGCCGGCGGCCGTCGAATTTAAGCGACCGGCTCTCCGTACGGCGACTATGCCTCTCTCACTCGCAGCGGAAACGCGCACGGCGGTGGATGCGAACCCGTTCTTGCACCACGCCCTCCGTGCCGGCGTCCTCAACTACACCGCGGCCGCGCGTTTTCTCGCGGTCGACGGAGACGTCGATGCCGTCGCGACGGCGCTCAGACGCTACGCCGACGACCTCGAGACCCCGGAGTCGGCAGGTCGAGACGTTCGCGTCCGGATGCAAAGCGGGGTCGGGCCGGTGGACGACCCAGAGATCGCACTGCTTTCAATCGGGACAACTACAATCGGCACCGACGGGTCGGAGACCCCACACACCGCGATTCTCGCGACCGGTGACGTCGGCCCGGGAGCGCTATCGACGGCGCTCGAGTCGCTCTCAATCGCGGGGATAGAGGTGGTTGCAGCGGGTGGTGACGCCGAGACGATGGTAGTCGTCGTCGACCGACTAGCCGGTGCGAACGCCGTTCGCGCGGTCGAAGACGGTCTCGAGTCGATGCTCGAGTAGCTGGGGAGATACCTGTCAGTCGAAGCAGTCGTCTCCGACAGCTCGTTTCAACGACCGCGACGGGGCATCCGACGCTTTAACGTTCGACCACGAAGAGACTCGAGTAATGACCCTACGCGTGACGAACACGTTGACGGGCGAGAAAGAGCCGTTCGAGCCACAGGATCCCGACGATGTCCTCCTCTACTACTGTGGTCTGACGGTCTCGGATCCGCCCCACCTTGGCCACGCCCGCTCGTGGGTACACGTCGACGTGATGCACCGCTGGCTCGAGTATCTCGGCTACGGCGTCCGTCACGTAGAGAACTTCACGGACGTCAACGAGAAGATCGTCGCCCGGATCGGCCAGGACGAGCTCGGTGAGAACGAATCCGAGGTTGCGACCACCTACATTCGGGAGACGATCGACGATATGCGATCGCTCAACCTCCTTCGTGCGGAGGTGTATCCACGGGTTTCCGAACACGTTCCAGAGATCATCGACCTCGTCGAAACGCTGGTCGACGCCGGCTACGCCTACGAGTCCAACGGTTCGGTGTACTTCGACGTCACCAGCTTCGACGAGTACGGCGCGCTTTCGAACCAGCGAGTCGAGTCGATCGAGGCACAGGGGGAACCCGACGAGCAGGCCGAAAAGCGTCACCCGGCCGACTTCGCCCTCTGGAAGGCGGGCGGCGTCTCCCCGGAGGCCGTTCGCGAACACAGCAAAGGAGCGACCTGGGAGCGGCCGCCCGCCGGACAAACCTGGGACTCCCCCTGGGGAGAGGGGCGCCCGGGCTGGCACATCGAGTGCTCGGCGATGAGTATGACCCACCTCGGCGAGACCCTGGACGTCCACGTCGGCGGCCGGGACCTGGTCTTCCCCCACCACGAGAACGAAATTGCCCAGTCCGAAGCCGCGACGGACCAGCGGTTCGCAAAGTAC
>SLIS01000223.1 GCA_007135505.1 Halovivax sp. | reverse complement strand
TGACGGCGGTGATGACGCTGAACCTGGCGTCGGGGATGACGCTGAAACTGATGGAGGCGAGGGGGAGGCGACTGACACGGACGATCAGGTAGCTACTGGCGATTCGGCCGAGGGCCCGGGCGCCGACGGCACCCCGGGTCCCGGCATCCTGGCCACGCTCGCGAGTATCAGTGGCGCGTCCTACCTTCTGGTACGACTGCGCGGGGACGATACGGGGTAAGTTCACTCGGTCGAATAGCCGAGACGGGCTTTCAAAACCGAAACCACTTTAGGTCGGATACGCCTACCGATTTTTGCGGGGTCGTGGCCAAGCCAGGAATGGCGACTGACTCCAGAGGTTCCCCACCCGGGACGACACTCCAGACTGATATACTGATCGGACGGCTGATCACCGTCCGTGTGATGACCCTCTGGAGTTCCGAGGTGGACCGGAGATATCAGTCGATCGGGGGTTCAAATCCCTCCGACCCCATTCTCACCTTAATTGTAGCGTTGTATAACGGAACGTACATCAGAAAGGAAGTGCGACCGCGAAGGGTCCGATACTGCACCGGCCCGACCTCGTCCATCGGTCGCATCGAGCCGCACGTGCGACACGCAAGTCTCCAGTGTTCCGTCGAGGCTGTGGTGAGTATCAGCCCGGTCGCCTAAACGGGATCCGTGGTCGGTCGGTAACTTCGACGGTCGGCTGAACCGGCCAGATTCCGCTCTCACCGTCGTCGGATACGTTTGCGGATCGCAGTCGCCGAGTACTCGTCGTGCCGTCAGGCCGTCCTCGGGTACGAGCCGTCGATCGAACCGAGTGAGCCGTCGAATAATTCGCATCGATCCCGATTACCGTACACACCGCGAGGTCCGGGCTCGAACAGTTGGTCAGGAGTACGCCGGCGGCTGCATGCCGACGAGTTAAGGCTGATCGAGTGTGGGCGACTCAGACTGTTGCTCGGGTGATTTCGACGTATTGCTTGGCTGTCGACGTGTCCGGGAATTGACGTACGACGCCCAATTTATAAAAATTGATAGTTCTTCACTCCCGTTATCCTACCGACATCGATCGATATGCCTCTACTGTTTGCCGACGCTGATTTTCCAATCTGTAAATAGAATTCATAACGATCCAAGCACAGTAATTATATAACATGGGTGGCTGTTTCCACAGCAAGGGCGCATCCGACATCCAGCGGAAACGCCTGGAGCCTTCGGAAGCCGGGGTGGGTCAATCGAACGGTATGGTGTCCCACGAAGGCCCCACTCGGTTGCGGTCGGCGTGCGAACGACATTCGCCGCTCGTGCGCGGGTGGGAGAGGCACGACATCCCACTACATGACGCCGTTCTGGATGGGATTGGGGAATCCGGCGCTTTTCGACGACGCGACGCCGCCGTGGCGTCCGCTCGTCTCGATCTCGACGCTCGTCGACGGAACGCCCCGGTAACGGTAGGAATCGGGCGTTTGAACCTGTGGAACAAATGGACCGCTGGAGGCTGTGTAACCGCTCAGTACTCCGGCCGCTGAGCCTGAATGATCGTCGAGAGCTGGGCCTGCTCGTCCGCGAGCAACTCCGTGAAGTCGTCAGCAGTGATAATTCCGGAAAGCTTCCCGTCGCTGTCAGTGACCGGCAGACGGCGAATGGCGTGCTCGCTCATCATCTCGGCGGCTTGGTAGAATCCTTGGTCGCTCTCGATTGTGGCGATCTCCTCGGACATAACGTCTTGGGCCGTCATCTCGCTTGGAACCTGGCCGGCACCGACGACGCGGGTTGCCAGATCCCGATCCGTAACGATCCCGACCGGTTCGTCGCCGTCCGTGATAACGATGCTCCCGACGCTGTGGTCTTCCATGGACGAGGCGAGTTCCGTCACGGGTTCGTCTTTTGATGCAGTTACGACGTCTGATCGTGCGAGGTTTTCGATTGGCATGGGCCTCACTGCAGTGGGCCACAGACACGGGCATAAATCCCGACTGCACCGGTTGGTTGTGGCGACCGTCACCGTGGCAGATATCTCTCTGGAGTCGGTCGCTTGCGGTCGGACCCCTCGTCGCTGAGCGGTAAACGGCGTTCGCGCTCCCAGATCGGATCTCAGGTTACTGTGACTTTCCGTGACCAGACTGAACTCTCAATTTCAGTCGGGCGGTTACTGGACGTTCATCCGATCGGGCTGTCGCCACTGTCGCAAATTCGTCACTCTGCTTTCTCGTTAGCCCTGGTCACATCTCTCACGTTCTCGACCAGCAACTTTCGTGATGTCCGAACACCACCAAATTATCAAGTTCTTTTCAGTAAGCGTTTACTGCAGAGACTTATAGGGACGCAAACCTATGCAATGAATCATGGTGGCAAGGGCCATGACAGAACAGTGGGCATTCTTCACGCAGTCGGGTCCCGTTCAGGGGACGGGCCTCGACAACGGTCGTCGCGTTCGAAACGCCGACGATCACGACTCTCGACTGGGACGAGTTCATCTCGTTCCCAACCGAGCGGAGTGGGGACGAGGGGAATCGAGCCACGAACAGGGATTGGATGGGCCGGTCTCGTTCGCCGATAGCGTCTCGCTACGTCGAACCGGTGGTTCCGGGCTCACGAAGGGGAACCGATGACGACGGAACTGACGACAGAACGACACGGGATCTCGGTGACCAAAGTGGTGGACCCGACGGACTCACACGGGACGCGAGTCGAGATTCACATCCGCTCCACCTGGTCTACCCCGCAGTCCGTCCGCGTGCGAGATACGGTTCCTCACGAGAGTCAGGTACGGGTCCCGTCCAGCCACTCCGAGCGCTGGACGACAACGGACAGCTGGGTCGAATACTCCGACCGAATCTTCCCGGAGGAGTCGATCAAGACCCGATATCACCTCGAGTGTGACCCTTCGGCGGACTCGTC
>SLIS01000255.1 GCA_007135505.1 Halovivax sp. | reverse complement strand
CAAAAAGCGCAACGCCTCGAGCTTCTCCCAGCCCGTCTCGTACCAGGCGTCGGGCCGGAAGCCGCGGTGGTCGCCCGCCTCGAGCTCGGTTTCGGGGGTGACCTGCTCGTTGAGAATCCCCGAGGAGTGGGGCACGCGGGGAACGAGACTCGTGCTCGAACCCGTTCGGCCGATCGTCTCGAGGAAGTGGTTGCCGACCTCCTGCTCTAAGACGTTCCAGACCAGCTGGAGGGAGTCGAACTCCTCCTCGATGGCGAGGTCGCCTTCGGCGAGCCAGCCGATCGAGGGGCCGAGCGCGAGCCCGCGGGCGCGGATCACGCCCTCCTCCTCGAGTTCGTCGAGTACTTCGAGCACCTCGGGGGTGATCTCCTCGACGTTCGCGTTGTGGAGTTGAAGGACGTCGATCGTGTCGACGTCGAGGCGCTCTGTGCTCTTTTCGACGGCCTCGCGCAGGTACTCCGGCTCCATCTCCTTCGGCAGTTCGCCGTGGCCCGCCTGCGGGTTGTTGTAGAAGTCGTAGCCGATCTTGGTCGCGATCGTAACGTCCTCGCGGCGATCGGAGAGCACGCGCGAGAGGAGTTCCTCGCTGCGGCCGTGGCCGTAGACGTCGCCCGTGTCGACGTACGTGACGCCCCGGTCGATGGCGTACTCGACCATCTCGATCGCGTCCGCCTCGGAGCGGTCGCCCCACCAGTCGGTGCCGACGGTCCAGGCGCCGAAGCCGACCTCGCTCACGTCGACCCCGGAGTCGCCGAGTTCGCGGTAGTGCATACGTGGCCGTTCGAGGTGCGCAACCGTAAGATGTGCGATCCCTGGCCGGACGGGCGGGGTTCGGTGACCGGATCTTCCGGAACCGAACTCCTAATTTACCCGAACGACAATACGTCCGGTATGACCAAGCGGCACGTCTCGCTCCCGTCGAGGGCCGAGTTGGCGATGGACAACTTCATCGCCGAGGTCGACGACCGACTCTCGGGCGACGAGGAGACCTGTTCGATCGTCGAAGACGTGCTACTCGACCTCACCGGCGATCGCGAGGCCTACGAGCGCTGGCAGGCCGGCGAGGACGTCTCGGCCGCCGAACGCATCCGCCTCCAGAGCTACGACCCCTGCAACACGACCCTCGAGAGCGAGTACTACGCCGAGAAGGACGAGGCGACGTTCGAACGCTCGAAGCACCTCCAGTGGCTCTGGCGGCAGTTCGACAGCCTGCCGATCGCGGA
Organism: Halovivax sp.; assembly: GCA_007135505.1. Next base: position 1,663 of record SLIS01000255.1, on the reverse strand, counting down.
CAACGTCGCGTTCGCGCTGCGCTTTCGCCAGATGCTGGCCGAGCACCTCTTCGAGGCGTGTGGCGACGACTGCCGCTTCTTCAAGGGCATCAGTTTCACGTACGGGCACAACATCACCGTCGGCGACAACACGGTGATCCACGACTACGTCCACCTCGACGACCGTGGGAAACTGACAATCGGCGATCGCGCCTCCATCTCCGACGGCGTGCACATCTACAGCCACGACCACGACATCGTCGACCAGACCGCGGTCGAAAACTACCACACGATTATCGGCGACGACGCCCGCGTCACCTACGACGCGATGGTCCGGGCCGGCTGCAAGATCGGCGAGAACGCCGTCGTCGGCGCCCGCGCCGTCGTGCAGGGCGACGTGCCGGCCCACCACGTCGCCGTCGGGATGCCGGCCAGGAGCGTCAAGGTCAAACCCGGCTGGGAGTCCGTCGCGGCGCCGCTCGAGGCGGGCGGGGAAAACCGACAGGCCGAGCGCCGGATCGAGTACGAGTTGCCGGCCGATCTCGACGAGTTCGACGAGTTCGAACGCGAACTGTCGCCGCCGGACGGCCGCCCGTGGGAGTAGGCGGTTCCGACGGATCCATCGGGTCAGATTTCGGAAGCGTGAAACGGCCAAAATCGTCCGTAACCGGGTCTTACGCGCCGGCACCCGGCAACGACGCGCCGAATACCCAAGTAGGATGAGAGGGTATAGCATACCCATGGAGCTCTGGGGCTGGCTCGTCGCCTACGTCCTCCTGTTCGCCGTCCTTCACGTGTCCCTCTATTACTACTACGCACGCCGCGAGGGCGACGACCAGCGCGCCCCGTCCTCGCTCACCGACAACCCCATTTCGAGCGTTCGCTACGGCGCACCGGTCGATCGCACCCACAACAGCGTCGACGGCGAGCTCGACCCGTCCGAGTACGAACTCGAGTTCGACGGGGACGTCGTCGAGTGTCCCCGCTGTGGCGCACCCAACGAGTCGGACGCAACCTACACCTACTGCTGGAACTGCGTCTCCACGCTCGGCTGAGTGAGCCGGTCCCGATCAGGAGCAGTCGTCCGACGTCGGAGCGAGTGCGTCCGCGAGCGGATCCAGATGATCGACGCCGACGACGGCGACCACGTCGCCGCGCTCGCGGAGGTCCGAGAGTCGATCGATCATACACGCTTCGCGCGTCTCGTCGCGGTAGCGCTTCGACTCGCCCTCCGTCGCCTGGAGGAGGGCCCGGACGGCGGCGACGTGGCTCGCTTCGTGTTCGGCCTGGCGGGCCGGGGTGTCCTCGTGGGAAATATCGTAATCGATCGCGTCCTCGGGCGTGACGGAGAACGACGTGACGTTGGTCATCGTCGCGGCGAGGCGGTACGTGACCGCCGTTCGCGTCGCTCCGCCGAAGCTCGAGAGGACGCGGCGGGCGGTCGAGGGCCGCACCCGGTCGGTCACGAGTCGCGTCACGAGCCGGCGGAAGAACGACCAGCTGGGGGCGTCGATGCCGGTGACGGTCGCGCCGGAGGCGGCCGCGATGGCCGCGCTCATCTCGCCGCCGACCGGCGGTCGATTCTCGCCGGTGGCGCGCGAGGCGTACGCTCGATACAGCGGGACAGCCGCGGACGGTAGCTCGAGCGCCAGGACGTCGGGGTCCAGCCGCTCCAGGACGGTCT
>SLIS01000257.1 GCA_007135505.1 Halovivax sp. | reverse complement strand
CGCCAGAACCCAGAGATTGTACAGCGCAACTGCGAACAGAAAGTAGAACAGTCGCACCGAGAACGTCGGCGACGACGTTCTCGGAAGAAAGTCTCCGATTTGGCGATAGGAGGTTTCAATTCCCCAGCGGCGGCGGAACGCCGCCGCGTACGCTCGGGCGGACCCAGGTGTAATCTCGAGGTTTGTAACGAACCACACGGATTCGTCCTCTTTTGAGCGATGAGGGACTGCAAAGACCGTTACGGGAACCGATGCGGTCGGTTCCCGCTTGCGCTGCATGAGATAGTCGTCGACGACCGTCTCAGCGTCGGCGCTGAGACGGGCTTTCATCCCTTTACTCGGACGTGCACGGACGATATAGTCGACGTCGTGCTGCTCGAGTTCCGCAACCACGTGAACCTGGTAGAAACCTCTATCGAGGTAGACGTGTCTGATTGAGACGTACTCTTGTGCGGTTTCGAGAAGCGAGCGAACGGCTTCGCGCTTTTCGCGAAAGCCGTTCGCCTCCAGCGCCAGCACGTCGAGTGTAAATCGTGTTCCCGGTGCGACGATACAGATGGTCGCAAAACAGTACGTTCGATTGGTCCCCTGGTCGGGATAGGTAATCAGGACATAGTCAGTGTCTGCATCGCCGTAAAACCGCCACTCGTGGAGATCGATTGCAACATCGACACACTCGGGTAACAGCCGTCGTTTCCGGAGGATCTCGAAGAGGTCGTCGCTGACGCCATCGAACTGGCCGTCGATGGCGTCCGCCTCCATGTTCCGAAGGTGGTAGAGAAGCGACTTTGCGAGTCCGTTGCGAGCCGTCGACGTCACGTCGACGGGCTCGCCATCATCGAGTTGGCACGTTTTCCCAGCTGTGTTGGCAAACTCCTGTTCGAAGGCGACACGAGAGAGGAGCTTCTCGAAGTCCTCTCTCGTATAGCTCCCACAGGATTTGATGCCAAAGTCGAGCGCTGGATACACGATGGTGGATGCGGCGCGACAGACCTGTTTTGCTTCGGTCGTTTCGACCATAGCAGCCCTACCAGAAACGGCACAAATTAGGTTCGGCGTCTACTGTGAAGCACGGGGCTTTCTCCTTGATGCTCCGTAACCCGAAAACAACGGGTACGTTCTGGCATCTTCGATGTCACTGATCCGGATGCGCAGGTTTCAAAATTAGTTACTGTTCAACACAGCGTGGGTACATCCTATTTGTGAGTATATGATCGGCAGTACAGTTTGGAACCAGAATGAACATATTTTGTAGAGTCGTAGACCAGTTTATGGATATCACGAAACAAGTGCTTGTTGAAAATCTCTTAGAGTCTCTGCGTTGGTTAGCAAATATCGCATACTTGTTGCTTACACTCGTTATCGCAGGATGGCTTGCAAACGCGGCTGGCACTGTCTTTGGTGGAAGGTATCTTGGAGCAGCCGTTGGGTTTGTTGTGTTCGGTGGGGCGTTTCTTGGAATGATGATGGTATATTACCAACTCTTTCTTGACGAATGACCGACGCTTTCACAAGTCGATTGAATGTTTGGTTCGTAGATTAACGTGAGAAACAAGCGATGCTGCTGTGCTGCATCCATCCTCTGGATGTTTCACGCTGTTTCTATCAACTTCTAATGAGGTCAGTTTCGTCCGTGCAAGATACAGCGGATTAGTGCAGCACGGTGACTCCTTTTGTTTCACGCCGAAAGGCAGTGATTCATCCACTCACTATACGTGCGGACCTAAGCCCGCTTACTTCCATCCCAGCGGTATTCTCTCCAAAGTGAGTCAAGTGATGAGAAAGCTCTCCGCACTGGAAGGGGTCAACAGTCTATTCTATGACGGTCGTAAGTTAGGAGTATAAAACAGTCAATATCACTTCGGATGTGTGTATGATTGACGCCTCAAACGTATCAACAGAATTATTTCCTTCCAGAATAATATTTATTAGTGAACAGACGCCAGTATATTTCGATTGGTTCGGCATGTGCGATTTCGAGCGTTGCGGGCTGTCTGTCACTCTTTGAGTCGGACGTACAGTTAGCGAGTATCACTGCAATGAGTTCGTATGATGAAGAACGAACTATTGAGATTCGTGTTCTGGATGATGGATCGGAAATCCAGCATAGCGAACTGCACCTCGATCCGCCTGAATTGGTAGATGGGAGGGGAAGAGTAGTGAGCGGAGAAAAGGTCAAATGCGAGTGGGATAGCAAACCGAAGCCGTACACCATCGAGGCACGACTTGGCGATGAGTGGGAATCTCTCGATGTCGCATCGGAAGCAGATGCCGATTGTGTGTTCGTGGCGATTCTCGTCGGGTTTTCACCCGGCCCGGACATGGAATTCCATGTTTATCCGTGTGAGGATCTCGACGCGAGCGATAATGAGCACGTGTGTGAGTTCGTGGATCTCGATTGAACACTCAGACAGATCCTCAAGTTCTGGTCGATAGAAACTCGTTGGGCGACGTTCTTCCCACCCCCGCACGGTGGAGATAAATTTTGACCGCCATGGCATCGTTATGAACCTCTCCCAGAGGTAGAACCCAATTGTCTTGCTCAATACATGGATCACTCCACGTACGATCGTCCGTCGACGATGCAAAGTCACCTGTCTCAGGATCAACTGGAATCATCGTCGGGTCACCGTTTCGGTTCTCTTCTCGCCAGCAGACCCCACTGCTTGCGAACGCACATCTCCGTCGGCAAGATTGCCTGGTCGGTCATAGGTTCAATAGCCAGCATCCCTCGCTACCGCTCGTTCTGTCACAGGAGGGTGACTGGCGCTGTTTTTCAGTCCAATAAACCGTCCTCGAGGAGACTGTAGTAGAGAAGGAAAGACACTCGAGGTGTCACACAGCGGCGCGGGTCCTCCTCAATCCATCGGCCATCACTGGTTCCAACAGG
>SLIS01000049.1 GCA_007135505.1 Halovivax sp. | reverse complement strand
CGGTGTAGCCGCCGTCGACGCGACGAACGTACCCTCGCTCGCGAAGCGTTCCGGTGATCGTGAGCACCGTCCCCTTGTCGAGTTCGAGTGCGTCACGGACGTCGTCGGCCGTGGCCGTACCCACGACCGCGAGGTACAGGTAGACGAGCTTCGCTCGGGCCGACTGGAGTTCCGCTGGAACCGATACCGACGCTCGTGCTATCGAACGTTGTGCCATGAGTGATTCTCATGGAGATCGACGATAATAAAATATTGCTACGACGATCGTCGAACAACAGGACGGTGATTCAGGGGCACTCGAGTGACCGAGGCAGTCGACCTCCCTGTGGCGGCGCTACGAACCGATTCTAATCGCAAGCGGGTGTGACGATCGTCGTACTCGCAGAACGATCGTGATACATCGCGGGTGAGCCCCCGCTCGTGGTTCGGCCGGACCGCCACGGGTGCCTGCCCTCGAACAACGGACCAACCGAAACCTGGCGCATCGTTTTTGTACTCACACCTGAGATACTCTATCCGATGTCTATGCAGATCACCGTGCTCGCACTCCTGACCGGCCTTCTCGCCGGTGCACTGTTCAGATTTCTCCACGTGCCGATTCCAGCACCGCCCGAGCTCCCCGGTGTCATGGGGATCGTCGGCATCTTCATCGGGTACAAACTGATCGATCACTTCGACGTCGGAATCGATCTGCTCGAGGCACTCGGCGTCTAAAACGCTTCGTCGCGGTTAGTAGCTGCGGATTTTCGGTTCGTACGTCTTGTCCTCTCCCTCGAGGATGACGGGACGGTACCAGACCGACGGCTTGCCACCGTTCCATGAGATCAGCGTGTGTTTGAGCCAGTTCTCGTCGTCACGCTCTTGCTTCTCATAGCGCCAGTGGGCACCGCGGAACTCCTTGCGAACCAGTGCGCCGAGCGCGATCGTCTCGGCGATGTCGATCAAGTTTCGCGTCTCGTAGGTCTGCTGGAGGTCGGTGTTGAACGTCCGGGAGGGGTCGTCGACGTAGACGCGCTGGTACTCTTCACGACACTCGCGGATTACCTTCAGGGCACGTTTGATGCCCTCTTCGGTCCGGAAGACGTTCACGTCGGCGGTCATCGCCTTCTGGAGTTTCGCGCGGATCTCTGAGTGTTGGATCCCTTCGTCTTTGTCCATCAGGTAATCGACGCGCTCGCGCTCGGTCTCGACGGCACGCTCGAGTGCGGCGTCGGCGTCGACGACCTGCCCGGAGCCGTCGGTGGCGACGTCGCCGGTCGCGGGTTCGATGCCGGCTTCGCCGGGGGTCACCGGAAGGTCGATCTCTCCTTCTTCCTCGACGCCCTCGGTGTAACCCGTCTCGATTTTGGCCTCGCCGAGGTCCTTGCCGGCGGCGTGGTAGCCCGCCCGCTTGCCGAAGACGACCAGTTCGGGCAGAGCGTTCCCGCCCAGCCGGTTTGCACCGTGGACGGAGACACAGGCACATTCGCCGGCGGCGTACAGCCCCGAGATGCAGGTCTCGCCGTTCTCGTCGGTTTCGATGCCGCCCATCTCGTAGTGCTGGCCGGGTTTGACCGGCATCGGCTCGATCAGTCCGTCGACGCCCTCGAAGTCCTCCGCGAGGTGGAGGATGTTCTCGAGGCGGTCGAGGATGCGCTCTGCGCCGAGGTGGCGCATGTCGAGGTGGACGTACTCGTCGTTGACCCCGCGACCCTCGTTGACCTCCGTCAACTCGGCACGGGAGACGACGTCGCGGCTCGCCAGTTCGCCGTCGTTGTTCGCGTAGCCGTGTTCGAACATGAACCGCTCACCCTCGTTGTTGTAGAGGATGCCACCCTCCCCACGGACTCCCTCGGAGATCAGCACACCGGTCGACGGCAGCGACGTCGGGTGGAACTGGATGAACTCCATGTCCTCGAGTGGGACGCCGGCACGGTAGGCCATCGCCGGCCCGTCGCCGGTACAGGAGACGGCGTTCGTGGTGTGGTCGAACGCCTGTCCGGGGCCGCCGGTCGTGAGGATGACTCCGTTGTTCGCTTTGAACCCCTCGATCTTGCCGGTCTGGACGTCGTATGCGACGACGCCGTGGCAGGTGCGGTCGTTCGGGTCCGGTTCGTCGGTGACCGCGAGGTTCATCACGAACCACTCGTCGTAAACCTGGACGCCGCGTTTGACCACCTGCTCGTACAGCGTGTGCAGCAGGTGGTGTCCCGTCTCGGCGCCCGCGTACGTGGTTCGCGGGAACGAGAGGCCGCCGAACGGGCGCTGGGAAACCGTCCCGTCTTCCTCGCGGGAGAAGGGCATTCCCCAGTGCTCTAAGGTGATCGTGTCTTTCGGGGCGTCCTTCGCGAGGGTTTCGATCGCGGGAGCGTCACCGAGGTAGTCAGACCCCTTCATGGTGTCGTAGGCGTGTAGCTCCCAGTCGTCGCCTTCTCGCAGGGCGGCGTTGATGCCACCCTCTGCCGCCCCGGTGTGGCTGCGCACCGGGTGGAGTTTCGTAACGATCGCTACGTCCGCTCCCGCTTCGTGTGCCGCGATCGCAGCGCGGAGGCCGGCTCCGCCGCCGCCGACCACGATGACGTCGTGTTCGTACATGGTTGTTACCAGAATTTCAGGTTCTTCTTCACCGCCTCACGTTTGAGCTCCTGGATGTGCTCGGTGAGCGGGATGTCTTTCGGACACACCTCGGTGCAGGAGAACTGGGTCTGACAGCGCCAGACGCCGTGTTCCTGCTCGATGATGCGGAGTCGGTGCTCTTTCAGTTCCTGTTCCTCGCGGTCGTCCATCGCGAACTTGTAGGCTTTGTTGATCGCCGCCGGGCCCAGGTACTGGTTGTCCCCGGCCGCGATGTTACACGAGGACATACACGCCGCACACCAGATACAGCGCGTGGACATCTTCACCTTCTCCCG
>SLIS01000293.1 GCA_007135505.1 Halovivax sp. | reverse complement strand
GTCGTCGACATGGGATCGGTCGAATCCTCGAGCGTCAAAAAGGGCGAGAGCCTGGCCGACACCGTTCGGGTAATCGAAGGATACACCGACGCGATCGTGTTGCGCCACCCCAAGCAGGGAGCCGCGAAGCTGGCGAGCGAGTACGTCGACGTCCCGGTCATCAACGCCGGTGACGGGGCCGGGCATCACCCCACACAGACGTTGCTCGACCTCTACACGATCCGCGAGAATGCCGGGCTCGACGACATCAACATCGGCGTGATGGGAGACCTCAAGTACGGTCGAACGGTCCACTCCCTCGCGTACGCACTCGCCACGTTCGACACTGGACAACACTTCATCAGTCCCGAAAGCTTGCAGTTACCGCGCGAGGTCGTGTTCGACCTCCACCAGGAGGGAGCGTCGATCAGAGAGCACGACTCGCTCGACGGGGTGCTTCCCGAACTCGACGTCCTCTACGTTACACGTATCCAACGGGAGCGCTTCCCCGACGAGAACGAGTACCAAAAGGTCGCCGGCGAGTACCAGATAACGACCGAATTACTCGACGACGCCAGCGACGATCTGACTATCATGCACCCGTTACCGCGGGTCGACGAGATCGCGCCGGACGTCGACGAGACGTCCCACGCCGCGTACTTCGAGCAGGCACACAACGGCGTCCCGGTTCGGATGGCATTGCTCGATCTCCTCATGGGTGATACCGATGAGTGAGGATCACGAACTGCGCGTGAGCAAGATCCGCAACGGGACAGTCATCGACCACGTCAGGGCCGGCCAGGCGTTGAACGTCCTCGCGATCCTCGGCATCGACGGGGGAGACGGCGAGAGCGTCTCCATCGGCATGAACGTCCCCTCGGATCGACTCGCACACAAAGACATCGTCAAAGTGGAGGGCCGCGAGCTGAGTCAGGACGAAGTCGACGTGCTCTCGTTGATCGCGCCCGACGCGACGATTAACATCGTTCGCGAGTACGACGTCGTGGAGAAACATCGCGTGGACCGTCCGGAGTTCGTCGAGGGCATCCTCCACTGTCCGAACGCCGGATGTATCACGACCGAAGACGAACCGATCACCTCGCGATTCGACGTCCTCGACGACGGCGTCAGGTGTACGTACTGCGAACGGATCGTTCGCGAGGAGATTCCGGCGCTCATCGAGCGGTAGCTCCCTGGAACCGAACGACCTCGTACGCAACCGGGAACTCGCGTCGGTATCCAGACTGACGAATCCGCAAAGTTGCTGACGATGTCGTCTCCTGCTGGTGATCCTTCTCCCCGTTGAACGCTCGTCTGGATCGAAACCGAACGAACGAGTCGGATCTCAGGCAGCGGAAACATATCGATTACCGAGCGAAGCCACGCGGTTCGTCGTATCGCATGGCGGCTGCGACGATTCTCACAGATTGGAGTCAGGCCGCTGTTGCGAGGAGTTGCGCGGCTTTCCGAACATCTTAACGGGAAGCCACCCTACCGATCCGTATGTTCGGTGTCGTCACCCGGAACGAAGAAGAGGTGCGCTGGGAGGCGTTCGATCGTGGATTCTACGAGGTCAAGGACGTCACCGGACGGGCGGCCGACCCCCTTTCTGATGCCGTCAACATGGTCTCCTGTTTCGGTGACAACGCGGCGGCAGATGCCGAACCGTCGCTGGTCCCAGTCGACGACGAAGGTAACCGGGCGACGAGGGAGCAACCGTACTTCGACTGGGCCTACATCTGTCCGAGTCGGCGGGAGTACCAGGAGGGCCTGATCGAGATCATCGACGATTGCGTCGCGGCCAACGACGACGTTCGCCTCGATGACGTCGGCTTTCCGCGAGCCGCGTACTGTCGGTGTGCCGTCTGTCGGGACCGCTTCGAATCCAGCGGCCACGACGAGTGGGCCACCTGGCGAGCCGAGGTCATAACCGACTTCGTCGACCGGGCGACGGACCACATCCCTGGACGCGTCTATCTCACGCTCTACCCCGACCCGTACCCCGGACATCTGTACGAGCGATCCGGTCTCGATCTCGAGGCGCTCGAACCGCACGTCGACGAGTTCGTCGTCCCGCTGTACGACACGGCCTACGGGACGACGTACTGGCTAGAGACCATCGCGAAGGGGTTTCAGACCGCACTCGATTCGCCCTTTAGCGTCGAGCTGTACGCCGTCGACGTGGACGTCGACGCGCTCATCAAGGCCGCGTCAGTCGCGCAAGCGTACGGCGACGGCGTCTACTTCGGATACGACGCGAGCAACGCACGAGCCGCACTCAGGCGGATGCACGCCGACGAACGCACCGGTAAGCAGTTCGGCGACCCGAGCTAAACTCGACGAAACGTCGGTTCCGGCGTAGCGATAGTAGTCAATACTCCGGTGTGCACGTCGAACCTGAGAAAACTGGGGAACGGTATCGGCGCGTCGAACCTACAGCTCGTCGTCGTCACGAGAGCGGCGATCGTTATCGCTATCCGAATCGAGTAACTCGTCATCGTCGTCACCGATGTCGGTGTCGATCAACTCGTCGTCATCCGAATCCATCAGGCCACTGTCGTCCTCCCTGTCGGATTCCAGCATGCTGTCGTCGTCACGATCGGAACCCAGTACGTCCGAGTCGTCACCGGAACCGACGTCAGTGTCCATCGGGTCCTCGTCGGTGCCCCGATCGAACGTTCCGGAACTCCGCTCGTCTCGGTCACCCGCTGCCGACTTGCGCCCCATCTCCGTCTCCGGCGGTTCGTCAACCGGTGAATCGCCCGTTCGAACCTCCCCCGCGTCGCCGCTGAGCCCCTCCTCGTGGTGGGGTTCGTCGCTGTCGATCACTCCAGAATCGTCGCCGATGTCCGTGTCGATCAAGTCGTCTTCCTCCGAATCCATTAGTCCGCTGTCGTCGTCCCGATCCCCTTC
>SLIS01000170.1 GCA_007135505.1 Halovivax sp. | reverse complement strand
GGGAAGTACCTCGATTCGGGGGTCGCCCAGACCGCTGTGATCGCGAGCGCCGTCATCGGGTCGGTCAACGGGAGTCAGACCGCCAACGCCGGGATGACCGGCTCGTTCACCATCCCGATGATGAAAGAGAGCGGGGTCGAACCGTCGACCGCCGGCGGGATCGAGTCGGTCGCTTCGACCTCGGGTCAGGTGCTCCCACCGGTCATGGGCGCTGGCGCGTTCGTCATGGCCACGCTGATCCCGGGCGTGAGCTACTTCGACGTCATCGTCGCGGGGCTGATCCCGGCGGCGATCCTCATGATCGTGATCATCGTCGCGGTCCACTACGCCGCCGCCCCGCAGATCGATGAGCCGGACATGGACGAGCTCTTTACAGATTCGTTGACGAAATTCGAGTTAGCCATCGAGAGCATAAAATTCGGCGTGCCACTGTTCGTTCTGGTCTACCTCCTGGGGATCGTCCAGTGGACGGTGATGACCTCCGCGTTCTGGACCATCGTCTCGATGGTGGCCCTCGGTATCACCCTCCCGACTCTCAAACAGGCCAACGATTCGCGCAACTACCGACTCTCGTTCTGGACGTTCGTCGACACGCTCAAGCAGACGTTCAACGGCTTTAGAGAGGGCATCATCGTCCTCGCCCCGGTGGCGATCATCCTCGCCGCGATCAACGGCGTCGTCGACATCCTCATGGCGTCGGGAACCCCGACGGCGGTCTCGCTCACCCTGATGGAACTCTCCGGCGGGGTGTTGATCGTCGCCGCGCTCATGGCGATGGTTATTTGCATCCTCCTCGGACTCGGGATGCCGACGACCGCGGCGTACACCATCGTCGCGCTGCTGATCGCGCCGACCCTGATAAACCAGTTCTTCCTGCCGGAGTTCGCGAGCCACTTTTTCGTCTTCTACGCGGCGATCCTCGCCGGGCTCACGCCGCCGATCGCGACCTGTGTCGCGGTGGCCACCGGTATCGCCGGATCGAACTTCTGGCGGACGTGTCTCGAGGCCGTGAAGATCTCCGCCCCGCTGTTCGTCCTGCCGTTCTCGTTTATCTACCACCACGAGATCCTCACCCACGGCGGCACCTTTGGCGCCGGGGTGCTCTTGACGAGCGGGATCATCCTGCTCGGCGGGCTCACCATCATCCACGGGTTGAACTACCGGTTCGACCTGAGTCGGCCGAAGACGTACGGTATTCGGGCGCTGTTCTTCACGCTCGGCGTCGTGATCATGGCCCACCCCGACCTCATCGTACAGGGCGGCGCGCTCGCGCTCGCGGCGTTCCTCTATCTCACACAGGCCGCGGTGGGGGAGATGAGTCCGCTGCAGCGGCTACAAGGCGTCGCCTCCGGCATCAACGGCCGCCTGAAGTAACCGATCCGGGCCGTTCGCCCGACGTCGAACTGCCAGCCGGTTTCCACCCTCGTCCTCGTTCTCGCGGCCGCACTCGCCGCGACGTGCCGACGCCTCGAACCGACCGCCGTTATCGTTCCCAGCGCTCCGGCGCGACGCCGAGTGCCACCACGACTCGGGGGTACGCGAGCCCGACGCCGACCGCGACCGCGATACCGGCCCACAGCGGCACCGACTCGACGTAGCCGTCGATCACGCCGACGAGCAGGAAGATGATCCCGATCAACACGACGTAGTGGAGCCCGAGATACGGAAGGGAACTTCGATCCACACGGTCAGTAGCGAGTACGGGATGATAAGTGTTCGACTCGTCGAACACTCGCGGGGGCACGCAACTTCGGGGAGCCGGCGGCGAGCGGCTCTATCGCTTTCTCCACCCGGCGAATCGTCAGCGCCGTCGAAGCGCGTACAGCGTGATCGCCAGGCCGCTCGCGACGCTCAGGACGATCGCGAACGCCAGCCCGAGGTACAGGTCGACCCGCAACAGTCCCACCACGAGGGCGATGAAGACGAGGTTGGCGATCCCGACGAGGAGCCCGAAGCGGTACCACTTTTCGGCGTCCGTGTCGTCCGCGCCGAGCTCGTCCGTCCGAGACATCGCGTTCGTCGAAGCGTACTCGTACTGCGCCAATAAAACCGCGTTCTCGAAGCTTTACGTTCCGGGCGACGGAGTATACTGGTATGCAATTTACTCACACGGACGAGCAACGCGAGCTCCGTCGCGAACTCCGGTCGTTCGCCCGCGAGGAGATCGAGCCGCAGGCGACCGCGCTCGACCGGGAGGGACGCTATCCGGCCGAGATCCTCGCGGCGCTCGGCGAACGACGCCTGACCGGAATGACGCTCCCGGAACCCTACGGCGGTCGCGACGACGGACTCGTCGAGCTGGCGATCGTGATCGAGGAACTCTCCGCGGCGGCGATGCCGGTCGCCAGCGCGCTCGCGCTCCACCTGGGCGTCGCCACCGAGATCGAGTGCCTCGGTTCCGAGGAACTCCGCGAGGCGGTGCTCCCCGCCATGGCTCGCTTCGAGACGGTCGGCGCGCTCGGACTCACCGAGGCGAACGCCGGCAGCGACACGATGGCGATGGAGACGACCGCGCGCCGTGACGGCGACGACTGGGTGCTCTCGGGCTCGAAGTCGTGGGTGACGAACTACCTCGAAGCGGACGTCGTCCTGACGTACGCGAAGACAGGGCCGGAAGCGGACGCACCGCGGAACATCAGTGCCTTCCTGGTCCCGGCGGAGCGCTTCGAGGTCGAAACAGTCTGGGAGACGCTCGGGGCCCGAAGTGTCAAGACCGTGGCGGTGACGCTCGACGACGTTCGCGTCTCCGACGACCGGATGGTGGGCGAAGAGGGGACCGCCTACGCCCGTCGGGGCGAGGGCGGAATCGGGGTGAACCTTCCCGCCCGGGCGGTCGGCATCGCACGCGCGGCGCTCGAGGACACCGTCGCGTTCGTGAGCGAGGAGGCGGCCGACGCACTCGGCGACTCGCAGGCGATCCGTC
>SLIS01000197.1 GCA_007135505.1 Halovivax sp. | reverse complement strand
CCCAGCCGAGGCCGATGATGCTCATCGTCGCGATAACGACGAAGCTCGCGGGAATACCGATCGCCGAGAGGACGATCACGATCGACGAACTGACGACGGCGACGACGATAGCCGCGGTCAGCGGCAGGTTCGTGATGTCGTTGCCGAGCGTGTCGAGCGTCCGTCGCGCGATAGTGAAACAGCCCACGGCGACCGCGGCCGACCCGATGAGGATCAGCGGAACCATCTCGACCTCGCCGGTGCCGTAGATTGGCGCGATCGCGTTCGCGATGTTGCTCGTTCCCGAGGAGAACGCCATCAGACAGCCGATCCCGACGACGACGAACGCGCCCGTAACGTCCCGCCGGTTCGCGCCTTCGCCGAATCGAAAGCGCGGGAGCAGGCCGCGCCGTTCCGTTCGGATCATCGGTTCCCCGCCCTTGCTCCCCTCGATGGCGATCCAGGCGTTGATCCGGGCGTACCAGTACCGGCCGATGACGCCCGAGATCCAGAAGCCGAGGATGGGGGCGACGATCCACCAGCTGACGATTTCGCCGAGGACCGCCCAGTCGAGTTCGCCCGTCGCGAGCCCGAGTGCGGCGATCGCGCCGACGGCCGTCATCGACGTCGAGGCGGGGACGCCGGCGACGTTCCCGACGAATAGGGCGCCGCCGATGAAGAAGAGGACGGCGACGTTCGCACGCATCGTGAAGATGGCCGTGTCCGTGACCAGCTCGTTCCCGAGCGTGTCGACGACCTGGGGCCCGATCGTGATCGCGCCGAGGAAGAAAAAGATCGACATCAGGAAGGCGGCCATCACCTTCGTCATCACGTTCGCGCCGACGGCTGGCCCGAACGCGGGACCGGTCGTCGCACCGCCGATGTTGTACCCGACGAAGACGGCGACCAGCAAACCGACGACGAGTAGTAGTTCCGGCACAGGTGTTCGTCTACACCCACGTGATCCGATACTAAAAGGACGGCCATCCCGAATTTGTAGAAATAATGATCCAATCGTCGGTCCAGTTTCCGAGGGTCTCGCTCACGGCCGACGATCCAGCAGATTTACCGGTGTACGCGCTAATTTTGTAGGCATGAATCCGGTACGCGTCGATGCAGTCGTCGACCTCGCTTACGGGGCACTGATCGTTCTCTCGATCGTGATGATCGCGACGTTCGATACGAACGTCGGCATCGCCTTCGGGGTCGGCGTCTTCGCCTCGTACGTCGTCCACGTCGTCTGGAAGATGGCCCGATTCGATCCGGACTGGATGACGACCGCCGTCCGGGAGACGGTCGGCGAGACGGTCGGAGACACGATGGAGGAGACGGTCGGCGAAACCGTGGAGGAAACGGTCGAGCAGACCGTGGAGGACACGGTCGAGGAGAAAGTGGGCGAAACGGTCGAAGAGACGGTTCCGGAGACCATCGAGGAGACCGTCGGCGAACAGCTGGGCGAGGTCCAGGCGCAGGTCGAATCGGTCGAGGAACGCGTCGACCGCCGACCCCGCGAGGACGAGGTCGAGGACCTCATCGAGGAGTCCACCGGATCGGGAGGAGCCGACGGTGGCGATGCGGGGGAGTGAGACGCACCGGTCTCGATACCGTCTCGACGTGACGGGGAGGCGAGCCCTGAAACACCGTCTCGGCCACGTGTCGGGTGTTTCGGCCATCTGCGTGTGACGCCCAGCGTGGACTTACGCGACGCCGGGGACTGCTAAGAAGAAGCCGTACGCCAGCAGCGTCGACATCGACGGGCCGATAATCCACATCGAGACGTACTTGAACACGGCTCGCGGATTGAAGAGGTCGCCCGCGTCGAGGACCCCCTCGGGTTCCGCCTCGCCGATCGGGGCCGCTTCGTCACCGTCTACTTCGGCAGTCAGTGCGCCCGAGACAATCTCCGCATCGACCGTCTCGCGGCTCAGCGCTCCCCTGGCGGTAATCGGGCGGGTCGCTCGGCCCCAGCCGAGGCCGACGATCGTCATGACGGACGACATCACGAGGCTGATCGGGATTCCCATCCACGAGAGGATGGTCGTAATCGTCGAGGCGGTTATCATGACGATCAGCGCGGCGAGCAGGGGGATGTCGCTGAGTTCACTTCCGACGGATTCCATCGTCCGGCGAGCGATCGTGAACCCGCCAAGCCCGATCGCGAGCGTCGCGACGACGATCGCCACGTTCGGTTCGAGTGCGCCCGATGCAACGAGCGGTGCGACCGCGTTGGGGACGTTACTCGCCCCCGCGCTGAACGCCATGTAACAGCCGACGACCAGCACGACGGCCGTACTGGCGAGTTCGCGATACGTCGTGTTCGGCCCCCGACTGAGCGCTGGGAGCGACCCCGTCCGGTCGAGCACGAGCAGCGGGCCGTCGGACTTCTCGATTTTCACCCGGCGATTGAGGCTGGGGTAGAGGTAGCGTCCGATCGTCGCACCGATCCAGAAGCCGATGATCGGCGTGACGATCCACCACGAGAGGATCCACGTGATCGTCACGTAGTTGAGCGTCTCGGTCACCAGTCCCAGTCCGGCGATCGCGCCGACCGTCGTCATCGAGGTCGGTACCGGAACGCCGAAGACGTTCGCGACGAGGATGCCCAGCCCGATGAAGAAGAGGACGGCGACGCCCGCCGCGAGTGACATCTCCATCGTGATGATCTCGCCGGAGAGGGTGTCCATCACGTTCCGGCCGACCGTCGCGCCACCGAGGAACACGAAGAACGTCATCAGGACGGCCGCCGTCGTCTTCTTCAGCAGGCCGGCGCCGACGGCGGGGCCCCACGCGATCCCGGTCGAGGAACCACCGATGTTGAAGCCGACGAAAATCGAGGCGACGACGCCCACGAGCAACACCGTCTCTACCATCGTGATGCAGTTCGTCGGGTTCGCTCAAGAACGTACTGGAAGCGTGTACTGTCCGCGGATCCGTCGTCCTCGCTG
>SLIS01000189.1 GCA_007135505.1 Halovivax sp. | reverse complement strand
TGGGTTGGGGCAGATTTGAACTGCCGGCCTCCTCCATGTCAAGGAGGTGTCATAACCAGACTAGACCACCAACCCGTCTGGTCTGCGTTCTTCTGCACTCGTTCGTTGCCCGCCCCCGTAATTGAAGGTTTCGAATCGGTCGACCGGGCGGGGTCTCGGTCGTTGACACCTCCTGGTACCCGGTCGACGTTCCCGCGATGCCGTCGAGCCGGCGACCGCTGGCTGGTCCGACAGCGTTAAGTTGATGTACTCAATTGAACATTGTAAGACAGAACTGTCCATTAGTGATTCAGCATGCAGGCACACGTCGAACACGTGACGAACGGAGCCGATCTCAGTCAGACGCAGGCGAGAGAGGCGGTGACGTCGCTCTTCGAGGGGGCGACCGACGCACAGATCGGGGCGCTGCTCGCGGGGTTGCGAGCGAAGGGCGAGACCGAAGCGGAGATCGCCGGCTTCGCCGAAGGGATGCGCGAGGCGGCCCGAACGATCGATCCGGACCGGGAACCGCTGGTCGACACCTGCGGCACCGGCGGTGACGACTACGACACGATCAACGTTTCCACGACGAGTGCGATCGTCGCCGCCGGTGCCGGCGTCCCGGTCGCCAAACACGGGAACGGCGCCGTCTCGTCGTCGTCCGGCAGTTCGGACGTCCTGGCGGCCCTCGACGTCGACCTCGAGCGCGATCCGGCGGCCGTCGAGGCTGCGATCGAACGCGACGGCATCGGTTACCTCCACGCGCCGGCGTTCCACCCGGCGATGAAGGCTGTCAGCGGTCCGCGGACGGAACTCTCGATGCGAACGATCTTCAACGTCCTCGGCCCGCTCACCAATCCGGCGGGCGCCGACGCGCAGGTGGTCGGCGTCTACGACCCCGACCTGGTGCCGATTCTCGCGAACGCGCTCGCCCGCATGCCCGTCGAGCGAGCGCTCGTCGTCCACGGTTCGGGGACCGACGAGATCGCGATCCACGGGCCCACTCGCGTCGCCGAAGTGACCGACGACGCCGTGGACACCTACACGCTCCAGCCCGAAGACCTGGCGCTCGACCGACACGACGTCGAGGCCATCGCGGGCGGCTCCGTCGCCGAGAACGCGGCCGACCTCGAGGGAATCGTTCGCGGCGAACTCGACGGCGCGAAACGGGACGTCGTGCTCGCGAACGCGGGCGCGGCCATCTACGTCGGTGGCGGTGCCGACACGCTCCGTGACGGTGTCGACCGCGCCCGCGAATCGATCGACGCCGGCGACGCTGCGGCGACCCTCGACCGACTGCGCGGCGTGTCGCCGAGGACGATCGGATGACCCGGGTCAAGATCTGTGGCGTCACCAGCGAGGCGGACCACGAGACGGTCGTCGACGCCGGCGCCGACGCGGTCGGGTTCGTCTGCGACGTTCCCGTCGAGACGCCCAGGGAGGTGTCCGTCGAGCAGGCGGTCGAACTCGCCGCCACGACGCCGCCGTTCGTGGCCTCGGTTCTCGTGACGATGGCCGGGCCGGAGCGAGCCATCGAACTCGTCGACGCGGTCGAACCCGACGCGATCCAGCTCCACGGCGAGATCGCGGCCGGCGACCTCGCGTACCTGCGATCGACGATCGACGCGAACCTCTTCCTCGCCGTCGGCGCCGCCGACGTGCCGACGGTCGCGCGATACGAGGAACTGATCGACGCGCTGGTCGTCGATTCCGTCGACGACCGCGGCGCCGGCGGGACCGGCGAGACCCACGACTGGGATCGCACGCGCGAGGCGGCCGCGACGCTCTCGACGCCGGTCGTCCTGGCGGGCGGACTGACGCCGGCCAACGTCGCGGAAGCGGTCGGCACGGTGGCGCCGTTCGGCGTCGACGTCGCGAGCGGTGTGGAAGCCGCTGGCGGTGAGAAGGACGCCGACGCCGTCCGTTCGTTCGTCGAGAGAGCGAAATCGAATCGCCCGCGTCGACCCCAGGAGGTCTGAATCGATGCCTCCGACGCCGGACCTCGACAGGGCGGCGTTCGTCGAACTGGCCGGCAACCCGGACGAGCGGCCCGTCGTCGTTCGCACGGCTGCCGAGCTTCCCGTGGAGACGACCCCGCTCGCAGCCTACGCCGCGTTGACCGGACACGCGAGTGAATCCGACGGCGATCGTTCCGGGACCGACCGCGGCGGGCAGGCCACCGATGCGGACGATCCCACGAGTGGGTCTCGGTCCCGGTACGCCTTCTTGCTCGAGAGTGCCGAGAAGAAAGCCTCGAGCGATCCGGACGGTGCCTTTCGGCCGAGTGCCGAACGTCCGGACCGCCACGCTCGGTTCTCCTACGTCGGCTACGATCCGGAGGCGGTGATCACCGTCGAGCCGGCGGGAACGACGGTCGAACCGCTCGTGCCGGGTGCACCGGTGGACGCCATCGAACGCGATCCGGGTGGCGACGTCCTCGACGCGCTCCGGGCGGCACTGCCCGACGTCCGCCTCGAGAACGCACCCGATCGAACTCGACAGCAGTTAGACGGCGGACTCGTCGGATTTCTCGCCTACGACGCCGTCTACGACCTCTGGCTCGACGAGGTCGGCGTCGAGCGCCCCGAATCGCGCGTTCCGGACGCACAGTTCCTGCTGACGACGAAGACGCTCGCCTTCGACGAACGAGCGGGGACGACCTCGCTCGTCTTCACGCCCGTCGTGCGGGCGGGTGACGACCCGGGGACGGTCTACGACGCCCTGCAGCGGGAGGTCGAACTGGTTACGGCGACGCTCGAGGGTGCAGACGCCCCGAACACTGGCGGATTCGTCCGCCGAGACGAGCGGGCGGATCCCCGGGACGCGTACGAGGACGTCGTGCGGCGAGTGAAAGAACACGTCCTCGACGGTGACGTCTACCAGGGCGTGATCGCACGCGCCCGCGAGCTCGCCGGCGAGATCGATCCGCTCGCCCTCTACGAGTCGCTGCGCG
>SLIS01000095.1 GCA_007135505.1 Halovivax sp. | reverse complement strand
TCACCGCCCTGCTGTTCGCCGGCGCGCTCACCGAATCGGGACTCGCGATCGACCTCGAGACCGAACTGAAGTCCGCGCCCTACGTGGACGTGACGCGCGAGGTCCTCGCGGCCTTCGGCGTCGAAACGAGTGTCACCTCGGACGGGTTCGCCGTCGAGGGGGACCAGACGTATCGACCCGCGGACGGGACGTACGCCGTTCCGGGGGACTTCTCGTCGATCTCGTACCTGCTCGCCGCCGGCGCCGTCGCGGGCGATGATAGCCTCGAGATCGAGGGAGCCAGGCCGAGCGCCCAGGGCGACACCGCGATCGTCGACCACGTCGCGGCCTTCGGCGCGCCCGTCGACTGGGACCGCGAGGCGGGCGGAATCACCGTGGAGCGGGCGGACCTCTCGGGGATCGACGTCTCCGTCGCCGACACGCCGGATCTCCTCCCGACGCTCGCCGCCCTCGGCGCGGTCGCCGACGGCGAGACGCGCATCTACGACGCCGAACACGTCCGGTACAAGGAGACCGACCGAATCGCGGCGATGGCGAGCGAACTCGGCAATCTGGGCGTCGAGACGACCGAAGAACCCGACGCGCTCGTCGTCCACGGCGATCGGTCGTCGCTCACCGGCGCGACCGTCGACGGCCACGGCGACCACCGGATCGTCATGGCCCTCGCGGTCGCCGCCCTCGCGGCCGACGGCGACACGACGATCGAGGGGGCCGAACACGTCGACGTCTCGTTCCCCAACTTCTTCGACGTCCTGACGGAACTCGGCGGCTCGGTCGAGCGGTCTGCCTGATGGATCCCCGGACGGATCCGATCTTCGACACGGATCTCGTGGCCACCAAAACGGTTAGGCACTGACGGTCTTTCGTCCGGGTATGCGCCGTCGCGAACTCGAAGCCCGGTTGTGTGGCGGAGGTGGCCACGGGAACGTCGTCGAACCGGCCTATGCGGATTACTGCGTCTCGAACGTGGTGGAGTCACTGCTGGGTCTGCGGGAGCCGTCGTTCGATTCACCGCTACCGGACGACGCCTTTCGCGGCGTCGAGACGGACGTCGAGACCGTCGTCTTCGTCCTGCTCGATGGCTTTGGCTACGACGAGTGGACGCGATTCGAAGACCGGCCGTCGCTGGCCGAACGATTCGACGCCGAGGGGGCGGTGACCCCGCTCACATCGATCTATCCCTCCGAGACGGCCGCGGCGTTCACGTCGATAGCCACCGGTCGTCTCTCGATCGAACACGGCCTGCTCGGCTGGTTCCAGTACCTGCAGCGAATCGAGCGCGACGTCGTGACCCTCCCGTTCACGACCCTCGACGAGACGCCGATCGGGACGGTTGACCCCTCGATCGACGGGACCGCACTCTTCGATGCGATCCCGCTCTCGGCGCGGGCCGGCGAGACGTCGATATCGTTCGAGACGGTTCTCCCGTCGTCGATCGTGGACTCCGCGTACAGCCGGGCCATCTTCGAGGGCGCGAGTCGGACCAGCTTCGACGATCGCGGGACGTTTGCCACGCGCCTCCGCGAGTCGGTCGAGTCGGCCGCCGGTCCGACGTTCGTCTTCGGCTACGAGCCCTCGATCGACGCCGCGGCCCACGACGCTGGACTCGCCAGTCGACGGGCCCGGACGACGATGGCCGATGTGTTGAACGAGCTCCAGTCGAAATTCGTCGACGAACTCGCAGCCGAGAACGCGGCGAACACGCTGCTCGTCGTCTCGGCCGATCACGGCCTCGTCGACACGACTCCCGACGAGAACGTGGACGTGACGGAGTGGCCGTTCTGGGACGAGCTGCAGGGATCGCTCAAAACGGATGGATCGGGCACACCGCGTCGACCGACCGGCAGTCCACGGAACATGCACCTCCACGTCGAACCCGACCGACTCGACGCGGCTCGCGAGCACTTAGAGACGGCCGTCGACGGACGCGTCTACACCCGATCGGCCGCCGTGACGGCCGGTCTCTTCGGTGACGGTCCGCCGTCCGACCTGTTCGACCGACGGTGTGGCGACCTGATCGGCATTCACCGCAATCAAGGGCTGTGCTGGCGCGAACGCGACTTCGAGAACGTCGGGATGCACGGCGGACTCACCCGGGCGGAGATGCTCGTTCCCTTCGCCGCCGCCCGCGTGGACGCGTTGCAGTCCTGACCGGGGCTGTCCGCCGCGGCCGGCTGAATGGACTCGTTACCATCGCGGTGCCGTCACACTCACCCCCTATCATTTTACCCGCGAACGGAGTCTAGATGCTATGGTCGAACGAACCGACGATAGCCGAGAACTCGGGCGATCCAATGTCGCAGCCATGTTTCGCGAACTCGCCGACGAGTTCGAGCGGGGTCGAGAGTCGGTGTCGGTCCCCGTCGGAAACAAGACGGTGACGTTGAGCCCGCCGGACGAGGTGACGACTGAGGTCGAGGTGTTAGAGCGGTCCGGCATGTTCCGCGGCGACCAGGAGCGCGTACGCATCGACCTTCGCTGGAAACCGGCGTCGGCCGAGGAGGAGGAAGTGCCCGAAGCCGCCACGGAACCGCCCGAGTCATAGACGGGAGAACGCACGAAGGCTGAGACCGGACGGGGCCACGGCAGGGTAGAGTAGGCGGTGCCCGCGAGCAGGGAAGACGGTTCAGGGATCACGACCCAGGGAGCCGGTGAGGAGACCGCGGGTCGGTGGCGGGTCCGTTCACAGCGTGTTCGAACCGGATGGCGGGTTCGAAACGCCCCGTTAGGTCGGTAGTGTGGTTCTGACATGCCATTCTCCGCGGCTACTCCCGGGTGTCGGTGAAAAAGGACCTGACTTTGGACCAGTAGTCTTTTCGGGACTGGCCGTCCACTGGGAGACGATGGCCCCCGAGGTCGCCGACGCTCGCGAGATCACCGGCCAGGCCGTTCGCGAGCGGACGGCGTCGATAGCGAAGTCGTCCGTCTGCGTC